>CAYPPC010000122.1:0-3413 GCA_964412435.1 uncultured Paludibacter sp. | reverse complement strand
CGCATACGAACCACCTCCTGCTGACTTTCCGGGAGATATTCAATCAGCTGCACCACATCTTTGAGCACCTGCTCGTTGCTGATTACATCCTCCACGCTGCGCTCCGAGTATTTTGAGTTATTCACAAAGTCATACTCCAGACCGTCGGTCGAAAAGGTGTTCTCGTTCTTCTCCTTGCGGAAATGATCGATAATCAGATTGTGTGCAATGCGATTGATCCAACCCAGGAAACGGCCGGAATCGGTGTAACGTCCCTGCTGTATGGTTGAAATTGCTTTGATGAAGGTGTCCTGAAACACGTCTTCAGCGATCTCTTTGTTACGTACAATTAGGAAAATATAGGAATAAACGCGCGATTTGTAGCGCCCCAGAAGGGTCTCAAATGCACTGTTATTGCCATCCAGATAGAGATCTATTAACTGCTTGTCAGTTAATTGAACCAGATTTTTCATTACTTTTTAATTTTGGGGTTATCAAGTAATTTTAGGCAATAGGCATATGAGTTTTTAGAGTTAATAAAATATTTGTCGGATTGCAAATTTATGTAATCATTTCTATTTTGCAAAAAAACAAGACTGAATTTCTGTTAATTCTTGTTAATTCCACGCAGCAAGCATACTTTTACACAATAAAACAGACATGAAATCACAAAACAGCTCTTTTTCCACTTTATTCTACATATAATACCAGCCCTTTCAGATATTCTCCTTCCGGGTGATAAATATTGACGGGGTGATCGGCCGGCTGTGTCAGCTGGTGCATAATGCGCACATCTCTTTTGGCCTCTGCTGCCGCCGAAAAAACGGCCAGTCTAAACTGCTCCTTCGATATCGCCTGCGAGCAGGAGAAAGTAAAGAGAATACCGCCGGGCTGAATCTGCTGCATCGCCTTGGCATTGATGCGCCGGTATGCTTTGAGCGCATTGCGCACTGCGTCACGGTGTTTTGCAAAAGCAGGCGGATCGAGCACAATCAGGCCATAGGGCGCCCGCTGCTCCTCCATAAAGCGAAAAGCTTCAGCCACAAAGGCTTCATGTTTTTTCCCCTGCGGAAAATTGAGTTCCACATTTTGGCGGGTCAGTTCAATCGCTTTGGCCGAGCTGTCCACCGAGTGAACCAACTCAGCCCCACCCCGCAGGGCATAGACTGAAAACCCACCGGTGTAACAGAACATATTGAGCACAGAGCTTCCCGAGGCATATTTTTCCAACAATCTGCGGCTTTCCCGCTGATCCACAAAGAAACCGGTTTTCTGGCCCTCCAGCCAATCCACCTGAAACTGCAGTCCGTATTCTAAGGCTCTGTAATCTTCCTTGTTTTCGCCCAACAGGTAGCCATTGCTTTTATCTACCTGAGCATGAAAAGGAAGCGTAGTTTCGGACTTATAGTACACATTTTCAACTACAGGCACCACCTCCCGAACCGCTTCGGCAAGCAGGTTGCGAACCAGGTGCATCCCCACCGAGTGTGCCTGCATCACCGCCGTGTTATCATACACATCAATAATCAGCCCGGGAAGCCCGTCACCTTCGCCGTGTACCAGCCGGTACATATTATTATCATCACGAATCAAGCCCTGAATTTCGCGGTAGCGGTAAGCTTTCTGAATCTTTTTTTGCCAGAAATTCCGGTCGGGCTCACACTTTTCAAAACTGATAATGCGCACCGCAATGCTGCCGGGCTGATAGTGACCTATACCCAAAAACTCATCTTTATGACTTCGTACCTCCACCGTTTCTCCATCGGCAGGGGTTTGGCTCATGTTCCGGATGGCACCGGAAAACACCCAGGGGTGAAACCTGAGCAGGCTCTCCTCTTTTTTGGGTTTTAAGTGAATGACTTTCATCTTTTATCTTTTATTTAGTGGGTGCTATAGGCCTCTTCCAGTTGCGAGATCTCCCATTTACTCAGTTTCTTCTCCTTAATAATTCGCTTATAAATACGCAGCGTGGCCCAGGCATCAGTAGCTGCGTATCTCTTTTGCGGCTCTGTAAGCTCATTTTTCTCCCAGTTGGTCAACTGCTGCGATTTTGATATTTTCTCTGCAAAGAGGATGGCAAACACTTTTTGTAAACTCAGTTCCAGCACGCCATATTGCTTTACGATATTCTGGATATCTACAAAGCCGGCCGGCTTAAACTGTCTTCTTTGCTTAGACAAACCATTGAAGTCGTCACGCAGCGATAACCCAATTTTCAGGATATTTTCATTGGCCAGAAAATCGAGCAATGCATCCGGAAAACCGATCTTGTTCAGTCTGAAAAGGTAGGCAGTATCTTCCGTTGCAATCTGCATCAGCGACACCTTATACACTACTCCCCGTTTGAACGACGGGCGTGTTTCAGTGTCGATACCAACCACCTCCTCTTTATTTAATTCGAGTAGTGCTTTTTCTGCTTGTTCGGTGGTTTCAATAAGTATAATTTTGCCTTCAAAATGTCTGACAGGCAACTTATTCACCTCCTCTTTGGATATTTTGGGTTCTAACATTTTTCTCTAATTTTACTCTTCCTCTTCATCCATCTGGAAGTTGAGGAATGTGTCGCGATTAATGGTGCGAAACTCACCTGATTCCGGTTTGGGCAGCTCCTCGCGGCCAAACTCCTCGCCTACACGCAAGGCGTGCAAAGCTCTGAGTACATTCAGCAGTTTTTGCCCCCAGTGTTCCGAAAAACTCTCAGCGGCCACATAGAGGGCAGAGAGCATAACATCTTCCACGCCGTGCTGAAAATTGGCTGCAAAATCTTTCAGTTCCTGATAAATATCAGCCAGATTTTCTGATATAAAAGAAGCTATGGGCGTGTCACTGTAGGGCATGTCGGGGTGAAACACCTCCAAAAAACTATCATCAGCACCCAGCAACACTTCTACTCTGTTTTTAACGTAGAGATAATCCTCTTCGGTTACAAACCTCTCGATATAATTCTCCTCCTCCCCATCAGTTTTCAGCTCCAGCTGCCAGGTTTTTAAATAGAGTAATGGTAAAATAAGAAGTGCCTTCTTGACAAACTCAGGCTTTCTTGCTTCGCCCGATTTTTCAAGCAAAAGACAGGTTTCAACTGCTACTGTGGCAAACTCAATCACCGGTTGTGAATATACAAATCGTTCCTGCTCCATAATCATTTAATTTTGTCTGCAAAGATATAGAATATTATCCTCTTTCTTTTTCTTCTGCCCTTCTTCTTAAAGTTTCGGCCAGAATTTCCGGGGTAGTTTTCCAGCGCCGGTGCATCCACACCCACTGTTCGGGATATTTTCGGATGATGTCGGTGTAGAACTTATTCTGGTTCTCCGTGTTGATACGCAGATCCTCCTCCCGGTTTTCAGTTCTGACAGCCGGAATTTCCGGATAAATCTCAAAGCGGTAATTACCGTCCGGTTTGCGCACCAGCGCCATCGGGACCAGGGCGGCCT
>CAYPPC010000121.1:0-9129 GCA_964412435.1 uncultured Paludibacter sp. | reverse complement strand
GTCTGCACTTTTACACAGCTCTGCTCGACTCCGCTGCTTCTGAGCACGCTGCCCGCATGATTGCCATGCAACTGGCTACAGACAATGCTGAGGAGATTCTCGACGAACTCAATCTGGAGTACAACAAATCCCGTCAGCAAGCCATTACCAATGAGCTGCTCGACATTATCGGGGGCTCCTTCGGTCAAAGCTAATACATGTACATTTGTACTACTCATAAAGTCAGCCATTCGATGGCTGACTTTTTTATAAGTATTTATGCAAAAAACAGAAGGAACAAAAATACTATATGAACAAATTTTCCGTTGATTATGGGAGGGCTTAAACCCTGTCGGGAAATTAGATGTTAAATACACAGAAACAATAGATTTTCAAGGAACTATTTATGGAAAACAACAATCGAAAGGAGCTCAGTCTCATAGAACTTATTAATCAATTTTTCAACTGGCTAAAGAAAGTAACTATCGGCTTGGTTCACTTTTTAGGAAAACTGCTTCAGGTTACTGTTAAGCACTGGTGGGTTTTTCTGATTACTTTTCTGCTCGTTATGGCAGGAGCACTCTACCTCTCCAGAGAGTCTGCTCATAAATATAAAGTGGGTACCGTTCTGCACATCGCATTTACAGATGCGCCCTTTGTAGGTGATATGATTGACCAGCTGGCCAATTCAGTGAATCACAAAGAAGAGCTTTCACTGGCGAAAAAACTGAACATCCCGGACAGCGTTGGAATGCACATTCGCAAAATGAAACACTTCAATGTTATCGACTTCAGAAATGATGATATAATGGACGTTGTTGACTTTAAAAGAAATCATGATTTGAGCGATACTGTCAATGTGGTAATGGACAATAAACTATACCTTCAGTTTATCACAAAAAAACCGGAACATCTCGACACTGTTTATACTGCAATGATGCGCTATTTCAATGAAAACTTTTATCTGAAGGATGAGTTTACTTCAAAGATGGCACACTATCAGAGAAGTTCCGATATTTTATCCAAAGAGCTTTACCGTATCGACAGCCTGGCTGAGAGCTACTATTTCTCTTCAGGTGAAAATGTTCAGCTTTCAATCAAGGAGACAACTGATGCAAGAATGAACCGAAATAACCTGGTGATTGGCGAACGTAAAAAGCCACTCTTCAATGAGGAGCTGGTTATGGTTTTAGGTAACCTGCAACATGCTGATAACATCCTCCACACAAACCGGGCACCGATTTACACAACTTCAGGATTTGTTGTAGCCGGCCCAATAAACAGTCGGATTATCTACGGTGCCTACGGAGCTATTATAGGCTTTGTGCTCGGTATCCTGATGTCTTTTTTATATGACAACAGAAAAAGAATATCTAATTATCTGCTCAATAAGAATTAATAAAAAAGGTCGGTTAACCGACCTTTTTTTATCTTGTTTTTCTGATTTTAATAATCCGCACCTCCTTCTTAGGCCGGTCAGCAAGCTCTGTCTCAACGCCTGATATTTTATCCACAACATCCAGGCCCTTCACAACCTCACCAAATACAGTATAATTTCCGTCCAGATGCGGTGTACCACCTGAAGTGCGGTAATCAGCCCGGGCTTTATTACTAAATTTATATGTGGAGTCTGCAGCAGCCTCATCCACACGCTGATAGCGCGCAATTTGTGAGCGCTGCATAACATCCAGCTCCGCATCGGTAAACTTCTTTCCCTTAACAATATAGAACTGATAACCGGAAGAGTTTTTCATAGGATTCACATTGTCTCCTAAGCGTGCTGCTGCCAATGCCCCTTTTTTATGATATAGTGCAGGCGTCTGAATCTCTGCAGGCAAGGTATATTCTGGTACCGGATTCTTGTTTTTTGACTTCTGCTCTTCTGTTCTTGTCGCCAGGTCACCCCCCTGAATCATAAAGTCTTCAATTACCCGGTGAAAAATAACCCCGTCATAAATTTTAGCTTTTACAAGTCGCAGGAAATTATCCCGGTGAAGCGGAGTTTCATTGTAGAGCTTCACTACAATGTCACCCTCTGTTGTTGTTATTTTTAGCTTTTGCTCCTTTGTACCTGATAATTTAGAAAGCGGACCGCAGGAGGCCATCAACAAAAGGGCCAATGCAAACAATGTTGATTTTAGTGTTGTCTTCATAGTTTTTTATTCTGAATGTTTTTTGTTTTTTCGTATGGCAAGGAATAGTGCCGTCATGGCAATCACCTCGAAAAGTATCACATAAGGGAAAACAGACATACCATGAGCTTCTGATAAAACTCCCGTAAAATAGTTGATAATGATATTCCCAGTGAGGGCAATCACCATTACAAAGCTAAATGAGGTGGCAGAGACACCTCTGAAAAGCTCACCTGCCAGGCCGAGGAATACAGGAAAACCGGGCGCCAGTCCGGCACCCAAAGCAAATACTCCGGCCAGCTTCAGAAGATAAATATCGCTCAGCTGTAAGGAGAGGAAACCAAACATTAGCAAGGCCAGTGCTATGCTAACCAGCTTTTGCCAGGCTAAATTTTTTAACAAGGAACCGACCAGTAAACGCATGCTGATCATGCCAAGTACCGAGGCCGACAGAGCCATTAAAGCTTTCTCTGAAGAGAAGCCCCCTGAGATCAGAAAACTCACAGTCCAGTTATTTACAATAGCTTCAAAAGCCGACTGGAAAAAGAGAAAGAAGCTGATTAGCATAAACAATCTGTTGTTCAAAAACTGTGTTATCAGCTTAAAACTCAGTGGCTCTTTGGTGTGTATCTCCGGATAACTGATTACTGCAAAAAGAAGTGCTACCAGCAGACTCAGTACCGCCACAACATCCACCACATAAGCTGTCTGCTCCGGCCGGATAAGACTCAAAACAAAAGGCATGGTGAATGCTCCAATCGCAAAAAATGCCCCCAGCCAGTTCAGATTAATAATCTTAGCTTTTCCTTCGCTGAGATCTGAGATTAAAGCACTCGATGCTCCGTTGATAGCTCCACCACCGGCTCCGAATAACAAAATAAAAATGCGCAGCAGAGACATTGACCCCGCATGTGCAATTCCAAAGAAACCAACGGACAGCAGCAATGTGGCACTGCTGAGTACCCAGCGATAGCCATAACGGTCAGCCACCGGGCCAAAAGAGACCGAACCCAGCAAAAGCCCGAGCGGTAAAATCGCAAACAGCGATCCCGCCTGCAAATCAGTGATGTCAAATCTTGTTTTTAAAAGCGGTAGAGTGGCTCCCAGCACCACCATGGATATCCCAAAAAGAGCGATACCTGCAAACAAAGCTGTGAAGGCTATTTTTTTACTGTTTTTTGATTGAATACTCATTATTTCTCAATATAATATCAAACTCCAAAGGTATTAAAAAAATTTCGAACATTCCCGTTTAAAATCCAAAACAGATTAGAACCGGACAGATCCATTTTATTCCATATATTTTTGTAAGTTTGCAAGGAGAAAAAGAGATGCACTTTATGGAGAAACTTTATCAAACCCGATGGGGCTACAGGCTCTTAAAAAATTATACTCTCTGGGGATTTCGACAGTTCTACGGCGACATTACTGTGATTGGTACTGAAAACATTCCTGTTAATGATAATACGGCAATTATTTTTGCCCCAAATCACCTCAATGCACTGATGGACGCACTGGCCGTGGCCAGCCTGATGCCCAAACCTAAAACAGTTTTTTTTCTTGCAAGAGCCGATTTTTTTGCCAAAAAGAATTTTGCCCGCTTCCTCTATTCCATTAAAATTCTGCCCGCATTCAGAATGCGCGATGGTATTGAAAACCTCGGGAAGAATCAGCAAAGCTTCGACCATAGCTTCGAAGCCCTGAAGCAGGGGCACGCAGTCTGTATTATGCCGGAAGGCGGACAGGGTGAAGAGCGAAAAATCAGACCGCTTGTAAAAGGTATCTTCAGGCTTGGTTTTGACGCTCAGCTCCGGTTTGGCTCTGAAAAGAGCGTAAAGATTATACCTGTTGGAATAGATATGGGAGATCTGGTCAAAGCCGGTAAACATCTGATAATTAATATTGGTGAAGCCATTAGCATGGAAGACTATCTGGAGCTTTACAATGAAAATCAGCCGCAAGCACTCAACGAAATCAAGGACGAGCTTCATAAACGGCTCTCCGGGCTCACACTCAATCTGGCTACATCGAAACACTACGACTGTTTTGAAACTGCCTGCGATGTGATGGCGGAGGAGTTGGAAGATTTGGACGGGACCGGCCGGGACTATCAGACTGAAAAATTCCACTTAAAGCAGCAAACAGCCCGCACACTGGTTGATCTGGAAAAGAACAGGCCGGAAGTGATGGATCAGTTGGCTAAACAGTGCCAGAAGTACAAAAAGTTGAGCCGGGAGTTAAAGTTTAAGCCCTCTGTTTTCAGCAAACAGGATTCCGACAAAATAAGCTTTAAAAGACTTTTGGCGTTGATTATCACTTTCCCTGTAGCACTTTTTGGGATTGTAACTAACCTCCTGCCCACTTTCGCTCCTGTCTGGTTACGCAAAGCGCTTAAAATTGATTATGAAGGCTTCTGGAGCTCCGTTCACTTCGCTTTGGGCATGTTACTCATTCCTTTAATATATCTGGCGCAAACGGCACTGTTTCATCTTTTGATAGCTCCGGGATGGGGAATCAGTTTTATTTTCCTAGTGCTCCAGTACTACACCCGCCGGTTCAGCATGAAGTGGTATTCCAATGCCGTGCGATACATCCATCGTTTCCGCTTTATTAAAAATCTCAAAGAGAGTATGCAGGAGACTAATCCTGTGTACCAGATGATAACGGAAAGAAATAAAATTATCTCTACAATTAACAAAGAGAACAACAAAGTGTAAGCATAAAAAAATAGTCCCGAAAGCTTTGCAGCTTTCGGGATTATTTTTTATTATTCTATCAGATTAATTATCCGAGATAAGCAGACATCAGCCATACTGATTTTTCCTGCTCAGAAATATAATCGCTCATCATAGCAGCTGTAGCTTCATCACTGATTTCGCCGGCAGCTTCCAGAATAGCTCTTTCTCTGGCAATAATTACCTTCATTGTGTCCAGGATGTTTTTAACAGCAGCATCACCATCGCTCAAAACGGGAGTTTCTGCCACTTCTGCAACTTTCAGGTACTCTGAAAATTTGTGCTCAGGAGTAACATCAAGCATTAACAAACGTTCTGCAACTTCGTCAATCTTTTCAGCTACATCATCATACATCTCTTCGAACATGGTGTGAAGTCTGTAAAACTGTCTTCCTTTTACGTTCCAGTGGAAATTGCGAAGATTGGTGTAATACACTTGCAGGTCAGCCAGCAATACTTCTAATCCTTTAGCTACTTCTCCTACGTTTTTAAGTCCTGTAAAATCTGTTACTTTCATAATTCTTGTTTTTATAGTTTGTATTATTTCTTATTTCTTAGTGTCACAAAATTACAAAAATTATGTCAGCTTCACAACAGATTTCACACATACTCTTATTTAATTTATTTATATTCAACAAACACATATAGACAAACACCCGATCTCTACCCTGCCCACCCTTCCCGGTCAAGGTTCCGGTAATTAATTGCTTCAGCAAGATGATGCGGCAAAATCTTCTCTGCCCCTTCCAGATCAGCAATAGTCCGTGACACTTTCAGGATCCTGTCATAGGCGCGTGCCGACAAATTGAGTCTCAACATGGCACTTTTGAGCAGCTCACTGCCCTCTTTGTCAGGCAGTGCATATTTCCGCAAAAGCTTCGATGACATCTGCGCATTGCTGTAAATTCCTTCCGCATCCTTAAACCGCTCCGCCTGAATCTCACGCGCTTTCACCACCCGCTCTCTCACTGCTGCACTGCTTTCAGACTCTTTGATTTCCGACATCTTTTCAAAAGGCACCGGCACAATCTCAATATGTATATCAATCCGGTCAAGCAGTGGTCCTGAAATGCGGTTCAGGTATTTTGCCACAACACCGGCAGCACAAACACACTCCCTCGTCGGATGGTTGTAGTAACCGCAGGGACAGGGATTCATCGACGCTACTAACATAAAACTGGCAGGATAATCGATAGCAAAACGAGCCCGGGCAATGCTGATTTTTCGGTCCTCAAGCGGTTGACGCATCACCTCCAGCACAGTACGCTTGAATTCAGGCAACTCATCAAGAAACAGAACTCCGTTGTGGGCCAGAGATATTTCGCCCGGCTGCGGAAAAGTCCCGCCACCAACCAACGCCACATCAGATATAGTGTGATGCGGGCTACGAAATGGACGATGTGCTATCAGCGAACTGTTACTCTCAATATTACCTGCTACAGAGTGAATTTTGGTGGTCTCTAAAGCTTCATGGAGTGACAAAGGAGGCAAAATACCGGGAATTCGCTTGGCCAGCATCGATTTTCCTGCTCCCGGCGGTCCCACCATAATTATATTGTGCCCTCCGGCAGCCGCCACCTCCAGCGCCCGTTTCACATTTTCCTGTCCTTTCACATCGGCAAAATCGATGTCCATATGATCTACCTGGGAGTAAAACTCTTCCCGGGTATTCACTATGGTTGGTTTCAGATCAGACTCTCCTTTGAAAAAATCAAACACTTCACTGATAGACTCCACGCCGTAAACATCCAGATTATTGACAACTGCTGCTTCCCGTGCATTTTGCTTGGGTAAAATCAGCCCTTTGAACTTCTCCTCTCTCGCTTTGATGGCCATAGGCAACACCCCTTTGATAGGCTGCAGGCCGCCATCGAGCGAAAGCTCACCCATAATCACATAGTTTTCCAGCTCTTCGTAGGGAATCTTTTCGGCCCCGGCCATAATTCCTACCGCCAGCGGTAAATCATAGGCTGAACCCTCTTTGCGAATATCGGCAGGGGCCATATTGATAACAATCTGTTTACGCGGAATATCGTAGCCGTTATACTTGAGCGCAGAAACTATCCGTTCGTGACTCTCCCGAACTGCAATATCAGGCAAACCAACCAGCATAAAACGAATGCCGTTGCTTACATTCACCTCAATAGTTACCGTGGTGGCATTAATACCCTGAACTGCCGAACCATATGTTTTTACCAGCATAATTGTATCGATTTAAAGATTTCACATTCGGGAGAGAGTCAGATAAATCAGAATACCTGACAAACAAAAATAGACAATACTATCTATTTCAACAACACATTCTCACAAATGTTGTCAAATTTATGCCATTTTATTAAATTTCGGGGCAAATCAACGACAGAATCAGGGGAAGAGGCGATTGAAGAAGCCCGGAGTTTCCTTCTTTTTTCCCGGAGAGTCAAGCTGAACTCGCAAAGTAAGTAATTGTTCAGAAAAAAGTTTTCCTTCTGAGACGTGAGTGCGAAGTGCCAGCTCACCTTTTACACCGGCACGCTCCATCCATTTCCAGTAGAGCTTATTTTGAAAATAACTGCCGGCCTGCAAAAAAGGGTTGCCCCAGTAGAGCTGATTACCGTAGCGGCTGTAAAAGTGCATCCGGGGATCGCCAAAATAAAGGATATTTTCTGTTCCGAAGTTTTTGTATCGGCCATCGGCGCGCAGCAAAAAGCCAAGTGGTAAATAGTAGTCACCCATATCTACTCTGTCGCGCTCAAAGCCCGCCATAATACCCGCAGAAACTTTCAGCACCTCATGTCCGCCATAGTCGAGATAACGAATACCACCGGAGAACTGCCCCTGAAAATTATCTGATACAGAAAGTCCCAGCGGATTGGGATTAGTTGTGGCAAAATGAAAAAGATAGGATTGAAAATCAATGAAGTAGAGAGAACCCAGTTCTTTGTAGGCTGATGCACCGGCAAAGAAGGTCTCCCGTTCACCGGCACTCTGCAGACCGGTCCAGTCGAGCCACAGTTTATAGTAGCCCCGTTCATCACCCTGCTTCAAAAAAACCCCTTCAACAGCACGTTTATAATAAGCTACCGAATCCTGAAAGAACAGATTTGAATAGTCATCAAAAAGGTCTGCCCGGCTAAACACACCGGCTTTTAAGAGGGTGTTCTTCTCTTCCAGCTGATAATAGACAAGAAACTGCAGCTGATCGGTAAACTGGAGCCCTCCCAGATTTTTCAATACATCTGCTCCCGCCATTATCCTTTGATTTTTATCAAACTGCCAGCCCAGCTCCTGTGTCAGGGCTACCCCGGCCATAGTCTGGTCTTTGGTAAGCGTGGAACGTGCAAACTCGGTATTGTCAAAGAAAAAGTCGAGTCCGCTCCGCCATTTGAACTCCTGTGCAGAAAGAGTAATGCAGGCGAAAAGAGTCAGTATAATCAGGGAGTAAATCTTTTTCATATCAGCTTATTTTTAGCAAAGATATAAGCTTTTATAGAAAAACCCAGATAAAAGAGTGTTTAATGAGTGTGCCCGCCGTGATTCATAAAGATATACATCAATCCCAGTCCCATCAAAACAACAAAGAAATAGAAAATCCAATTCTTTTTACTGCTGCTTTTAAGCACTTCGGGAAGAAGACTCGATGCCGAGAGATAAATAAAACCACCGGCTGCGAGTGGTAAAACATACACCGAGAAATTCTCAATTTCGTGACCAAACCAGAGCGCGATTACAGTTCCGAGGATGGCAGATGTGGCAACAATAAAATTATTGATCAACGCTCTTTTTTTTGTAAATCCGGCTTTGAGTAATATACCGAAATCACTCACCTCCTGGGGCACTTCGTGCAAAACAACGCTGATTGTTGTGGCCAAGCCAACCTCGGGGCTAAACAACCAGGCAGCCCCAATCAGAATGCCATCCACGAAGTTATGAATTCCGTCAGCATATAGACTGAGGTATCCGTAAGGTTTTACTCCGGAGGATTCAGGTTTCAAATTATGATTGGTATGCAGAATCTGCTCAATAAGAAAGAAAATCATGAAACCGGCAACAACGAGCCAGGAGGTGATTGCTTCAGAGCCTATATGAGCATAAGCTTCCGGAATCAGGTGAAAAAATGCATTTCCCAGCATAGCACCCACGGAGAAGGAGACCAGTAACATCAAGATCTTTTGCAGTCGTTCAAATTTGAGTGCAAAAAAGAAAAGTCCAACCAGAGAGATAAAACTGACTGCCGTGGTGCTCACCAGGGCATAAAACCATGCATTTTCCATAAACCACATTTTACCGAACTGCAAAAGTAT
>CAYPPC010000120.1:0-9139 GCA_964412435.1 uncultured Paludibacter sp. | reverse complement strand
ACCTCTGAAAGCCAGCGTTAAAGCAATTGCACCACTGATAGCTGTCGCTATCAGGTTGACTTTTGAAATCGATTTGAAGTCAAGCACCATGCCCAGTTTCACTGCCGGAATCAGATAGAGCGAATTGAGCGGAATAGCCAAAAACAGCACCCGGGCAATTATTGTCAGCTCAGGAATTTCGTAAAAGGCCGCTATTGCCGGAGAAGCGAAGTAGAGTAAGATATAGAGCGAAACCCCGACAAAGACATTGAACAGAAATATGGTGTTAAACTCACGCGGATCGTCTGTTTTTTTACGGATGAGTGCCTGCCCAAAACCACTGTCAATCAGCACGGATGATAAAGCACTGAAAACTACCAGCATGGCAATGAGTGCGAAAGCTTCCACCGGAAGATTTCTGGCTAGTACAATTCCAACAATTAGCTGAAGTGCCTGCTGACCAATTCTGTCAACGGCTGACCACTTAATGGCTGAAAGGGTTTTCTGTTTCAGGTTGTCACTCATACTTTAGCTAACGAAAAATATAGCGTTAAAGTGCAAAATTAGCTTTTAAAAATAACTTAGCCGCAGATTCAGTGAAGAGTGCGGCTAAGTTATTCAATAATTATCTAAGAAAATCTCCTCTGTTTAAGATTTCTGCTCCAGCATTTCTGCAATTTTCACAATCACCTGTGCTGCTTTTTCCATGTTCTGGATAGGCAGATATTCAAAACGACCGTGGAAGTTATGCCCTCCTGCAAAAATGTTAGGACAGGGCAGACCCATGTAGGAAAGACGTGAGCCGTCGGTACCTCCGCGAATGGGCTTCACGATTGGTTCAATACCAACTGATTTCATAGCGTCAAAAGCGAGATCAACGATATGCATTACCGGCTCTACTTTTTCGCGCATATTGTAATACTGATCACGAATTTCAGCAACAACTGTTCCTTCGCCATACTCTTTATTCAGCTTTTCGGCCAGTTCGGCAACATGTGCTTTGCGCTTCTCAAAAATCTCGCGATCGTGATCGCGGATAATATAGGTCAGACTTGATTTCTCAACGGAACCTTCCATGGCCACCAGATGGTAGAAACCTTCATAGCCTTCGGTTCTTTCCGGAGTTTCGTCAGCCGGCAGTGCGTTGGCAAACTGCGTTGCAACGAGCATTGAATTGATCATTTTATCTTTGGCATAACCCGGGTGAACATTCAGTCCGGTGAAAGTAAGCACTGCAGCAGCGGCGTTGAAGTTTTCATACTCCAGCTCACCCAGTGTGCTTCCGTCCATGGTGTAGGCCCATTCTGCACCGAAAGCTTCCACATCAAAATGGTCGGCACCGCGGCCAATCTCCTCATCCGGTGTAAATCCTACACGGATTTTGCCATGTTTAATTTCAGGATGTGCAATCAGATACTCCATCGCACCCATAATTTCGGCGATACCGGCTTTGTCGTCTGCACCCAGCAGCGTGGTTCCGTCAGTTACAATGATGTCATTGCCTTTGTATTGCAGAATTTCGGGATAAAGCGAGGTTTCAAGTACGATATTCTCTTTCTCGTTGAGAACAATATCGCTTCCGTCATAATTCAGCACTACACGAGGTTTGATGTTTTCGCCACTCATATCAGGGCTGGTGTCCATGTGTGCAACAAACCCGATGGTTGGCACATTGGTTTTGTCGGTGTTAGCGGGCAGGGTGGCCATGATGTAGCCATTCTCATCAAGAGTGACCTCCTGCATACCAATTTTTTTCAGTTCATCGGCCAGGTATTCTGCCAGAACCATCTGTCTGGCTGTGCTTGGCGTGGTGTTAGATTTCTCGTCAGAAGTGGTGTGAAAGCTCACATACTTCAAAAAGCGGTCAGTTAAATTCATTTTGGACATATTATTTTAAATTAAATTTTCAATCCACAAATTTAACCAAATTATTTTGAATATACCTGCTTCGCTTTTATATTCTTCCCTTATTTTTGGATTATTAAACTGAATTTTTGATTAACTTTGCTGTCGTGATATAAAATAATTAGCTGTTTATTTTAGAAGAAAATGAAAGTAGCACTTATTCAACAATCCAACACGGATAATATCCCTGAAAATTTAGATAAACTGGAAAAGAATATCCGTGCAGCCGCTGCAAAAGGGGCAGAGCTGATAGTACTCCAGGAGATTCATAATGGTCTCTATTTTTGTCAGACTGAAGATGTAACTGTTTTTGATCAGGCGGAGACCATACCGGGGCCGTCCACCGAGCGTTTTGGGGCACTTGCAGCCGAACTGAAGGTAGTGATTGTGCTTTCACTATTTGAGAAGAGAGCTCCCGGCCTTTACCACAACACGGCTGTAGTAATGGAAAATGATGGTTCCATAGCTGGAATGTATCGTAAAATGCACATTCCGGACGATCCGGCTTACTATGAAAAGTTCTATTTTACACCGGGCGATCTCGGTTTTGAACCGATTGATACCTCTCTCGGGAAACTGGGTGTGCTTATCTGCTGGGACCAGTGGTATCCAGAAGCTGCCCGCTTGATGGCTATGGCAGGAGCTGAACTGCTTATTTATCCAACTGCCATCGGTTATGAAAGTAGTGATACCGAAGAGGAGAAGTCGCGTCAGCGGGATGCCTGGGTAACTATTCAGCGTTCACACGCTGTGGCTAACGGCATTCCGGTGCTCTCTTGCAACCGGGTCGGATATGAGCCCGATCCGTCAGGAGTTACAGGCGGCATCCATTTCTGGGGAACCAGTTTTGCGGCGGGGCCACAGGGTGATTTTATAGCAGAAGCCTCCATTGAAAATGAGGAGATTTTGATCTGTGAAATCGATACCGGTCGCACAGAAATTGTGAGACGCTGGTGGCCATTTTTCCGTGACAGAAGAATTGACAGTTACGGTGATCTGTCTAAAAGGTGGTTAAGGGGTTAAAACCGCAATCATATACCATATATAATTATAAGATGAAAATTATGAGAAAAACACACTATCTGATATTATTTATTACATTGTTTTGCAGTGCGTTTAGCTGGGCTCAGGCTGATATTCCCACCGGTTATTACTACTACGCACGCGGCAAAAATAAAGCGGAATTGAAAACGACGCTCAGTGAAATCTCCTCGCCGCTGTTTGTGCTGCGCTACGGCAGTGGCGATGGTGGTACCTGGGAGGGCTTTTACCAGACAGACCGCATCAACGACAACCAGGTGATGGATATGTATTCTGAAGTTGTGCGCCATTTCAACGGACACAACTCGGTGCAGGGTATTGATATTGAACACTCCTTTCCGAAAAGCTGGTGGGGAGGCCATGTGAATGTTGCTTATCGTGATTTACATCACCTTTACCCTTCGGACAGTCGCACTAATTCGGCTAAGAATAACTTTCCTCTGGGTGAAATTACAAGTGGTATTACATATTATAATTTACTTTCTACCATTGGTAAAAACTCCTTTGGAACAGCGTACAGCGGAACAGCTTTTGAGCCTCACGATGAGTATAAGGGTGATTTTGCACGTGCTTATATGTATGTTGCTACCATTCATGAAGATCTTTTTCCGCTCTGGAACTCACCGATGCTCAATAACGAGCTTTATCCGGCCTGGAAATCCTGGGCTGTTGATCTGCTGCTCAAATGGCACCGGCAGGATCCTGTCAGTGAAAAAGAGATTGTGCGAAACGAAGTCGTTTACGGAATACAGGGTAACCGGAATCCTTTTATTGACCATCCTGAGCTGGCAGAGTATATCTGGGGAAACCGAATGAATGAAAATTTTGACTATCCGCTCGAAACAGAAGCGTTTTTGCTTTCGCCGGGGCGCGCCGATAAGATTAATATGGGTGTAGTGTATCAGCTGGTGGAAAAAACGAGTGCTTTCAAAGTGCACGGAGTCAATATTACCGATGATCTCAATCTTTCTCTCAGCTCCGGAGGAGCGAGTTTCAGTCTGATGGACCATGCTATCTCTGCTGCGGAAGCTAATCAGGGAAAAGTTGTTGAGCTGAAGGTTACTCCGCAAAGTTCCGGTGTGTTTAGAGACACTATTGTTATCAGCGGTGGCGGACTCGAGGCGAGCAAGCTGGTGCCGGTAAGTGTGATTGCCAGTCCCGATTTTATAGTTCTCGAAGCCGATGATGTTTCGCCGGTAGGCGGAGAAATTCACTGGCTCGCTGACGATGAGGCCGGGAGTTATGAGCTTTCGCTTTGGCAGGGCGACGTAAGGGCAGGTGATTTAATTATCTCCGGTTATCTCGAAGGACTCTCCAACGACAAAGCGATTGAACTCTATAACGGTACCGGCAGTGCGGTGGATTTATCACAATACAAACTATTGAAACAGACCAACGGGGCTGGTAGTTTTTATGCTCCGGAGGAGCTGAACGGTATATTGCCCGACGGGCAGACCTATTTGATTGTGCATGCCAATGCCAATGATGATTTGAAGGCTGTGGCTGATCTTGTTTCTTTTTATGATGAAGAGACACCCGGTGGCGGTGCGCTCTCATTCAATGGAAACGATGCGGTTGGGCTGTTTCGCAATGATATAATGATTGATGTGGTGGGTTTGCTCTACGGTGGTGCCGATTACTATTGGGGGCAGGATAAACTACTGAAAAGGAGATCTGAGATTACACACCCTTCCACGCAGTTTAGCCTGAATGACTGGGAGGAGCTCCCTTTTGCTGAAACACACAGATTAAATACTCACTCTTTGAATTTACAGGCGACACCCGACTATGTTTTTCAGAATAAAAATGTAGGCAGCAGCAACACTTACCGGGTAGATGATTTGACTCCGGAGACCAGATATACTTACCGGGTTACGGCACTTCGCGGAAATGAGCGGATCAACTCTGTGAATACGCAGCAAATTTACACTGAAGTGCTCGAAGCTCCGATTGCTCTGGAGGCTTCAGATCTCACTCCTTTAGCCTTTGTAGCCAACTGGGAAGATCACCCTTATACCGATCAGTATCAGTTCGATCTCTATTTTACCGGAGGTGAACTGGTGGAGCTGATTGAGCGGTTTGATGGGGTGGGATCCAGCGGTAAACCTTTGCCCGAAGGATGGACCGGAAATGTAAGCGGCAATTATACTTCTGCGGCGAGCTCCGGAGAGAGCCCGCCCTCAGTCGGATTCAAAGGTAATCAGGAGTGGCTCCAAACGCCGGATTATCCCGGAGCCTTAAACAAACTCTCCTTTATGTGTCGTTTTGCGTCTGCTGCTGCCGGATCTTCATTTTTGGTGGAAGCGCAAAACAGTTCGGGCTGGACTCAGATTGATAAAATTGAATATGTGAATACAAGCAAGTATTATCCTGTGTATGAGTTTTCTCAAGAAGATGATTACACAGCCATCCGTTTCACATATAATAAATCAAGCGGAAACTTTGCGCTGGATGATGTGCTGGTGGAGTATGGCGGCGTGGATACCACTTATATAATCCAAAAGCAGGCTGTTTCAGGTAATAGTTTTGCCGTTCAGGATTTACCGGAGAGCCGTGCTTACTTTTATCGTCTGCGCGGAGAGCTTCAAGGGAAATTTTCTCCCTGGTCGGAGCAGATTAAAGTCCATCTGGATGAATCCACAGGTCTGGAAGTTCCTCAGTCGCGTCATCTTTATGCTGTTTCTGCTGGAAATCTGATTCTGTTTGATCTGAGTGGCAGCGAGCTGGTGCGGCTCTATAAAACTACCGGCCAGCTTGTGCATAGTGCAAAAGCGCGGGAGGGGGACAATCGCATAGCATTGCGTGATCGCGGTGTGTATATTATGCAGATTGTGGATAGAAACGGTACTCAAAGTTATAAGTTGATTTATTGATATATAAAAAATGATATGAAAAACGGGATTACTGAAACCAGTTATCCCGTTTTTTAAAAGGCTGTAGTCCTGCTTGTTTTATTCCTGTATATAGATCTGATCGCGCGGCATAATATGCTTTAGATTGGCCATATTATATACCGTTACAGCTTGAGTTACTGAGGTGTATTCCATATACTCCGGGATACTCATATTATAGGTGTCGTGTGGCGTGTGCCAGATTTCGCGGTAATTAAAGTTGTAGCCGAAAGGATCGCTGTTTTGGAAGTATATCACCGGAACACCATTGCGGGCAAAGAAAGCGTGGTCAGTTCCCCACGCATCCTGCGGTGCCGGAGTGGGAGGACGGGTAGATTTCTCTACTTTAAAAGGTATACGCGGATCATAATCGACCAGCTCTTTGGTGCATTTTACAATATCATCATACCAGTTTTCCGGTACCACCAGACCGGATGCAGCAGTAGGGCCGCCGTCGCGGTTGAAGTAGTTCGATATGTTTTTGAGCTTGTCTTTATTTTGAGCTACCCAGTATTGGGAGCCGAGAATACCAAACTCTTCTCCTGCCCAGAAACAGAACAGGATGGTGCGGTCGGGTTTGTCGCCGCCGGCAGCCATCAGCATACGGGCCATCTCCATATTGGGTGCCACGCCGGTGCCGCAATCAACTGCGCCGGTGGCAGAGTCGTAGGAGTCGAGGTGGCATCCGCTCATCACATACTCATCCGGATATTTAGTGCCGGTTATTTTAGCGATAACGTTATGGTATTTAACTGGGCCCGGGCGGAAGTGGTTACGTATGTCAAATTCCAGAATAACATAATCTCTGCGTTCAGCTTTCTTACGTATAATATTGTATTGGTCTTCATGCAGTTTGATATCGGGCAGATCGGGAAGGTTATCAAAAGAGAGATCCATCAGGTTTTTTCGGTCATAATGAGCCTGCATAGGAATCTTCGAAGCCTGAATAGTACCCAGGATTCCGGCCTCTTTCATCTCTTTCAGAAAAAGAGCCGGCTCAACAATCCGGGCTGTATCGTGTCTGGCTGCTTCATTTTGCTCTATAATAGATTGTCTGAGCGAGTCGCCACTTTCTGAGTGATCCAGGGCGAAACCATTATTGATTCCCTCAATCAGCACCCAGGCACCTTGCAGTTTCCCTTTCATCCGCTCAAACTCTCTGCGGTTTTTGGGCTCAATCAGCACATGGCCCCGCTGCACCCCTTTGGTGCCGGAGGTATAGCTGGGGGTTACAAAGTCGAGTGTCATGCTCACATCGCTGTACATACGACCAAACCAGGGACCCCGGTTAAAGCCTACAGGCAGTTCGCCCGCCTCCTGCACTTCAACCTCGAGCCCCCAGCTCTCCAGCTGTTCGGCCAGCCACCAGGTGGCGTTGGTATAGGCATTTGATCCAATAGGGCGTCCGCCAAAACGGTTGCTTAGGATATCGAGATGTTGCATGGTGCGGTTGTCCTCCCGACCCATCTCCATTATTTTTTTGGTCACTTTGTTCTGACTGCTGATACTACAGGTAAGCAAGAGTAAAACGGCCAGATAGCCAAGTCTTAAGTTTTTCATGACAATTACAGGAATTAAAGTTATAATTCTTCAAAGGTAAAGATTTTTCTATAAAAACAACAGTTTTTTTGATGAAATAATAGGATAAGAGAGTAGAAAATATGCCCTGTCCGGCTGGTTCAAACAGGCTCATAATCATTTAAATAAAAATATTTTGCCGGGGTTCTTTGTCAGTTGAAAAATAATTCGTACCTTTGCAACCCATTTTGTATAAAAACAAAAGGAAAAAGATATAAGTATTTAATAAACAAACTATTGAAAAGAAATGCCTACAATTCAACAATTAGTTAGAAAAGGAAGAAAAGTGTTGGTTGAAAAGAGTAAATCTCCGGCGCTGGATTCATGTCCGCAACGTCGTGGGGTTTGTGTGCGTGTTTACACCACAACTCCTAAAAAACCAAACTCGGCTATGCGTAAAGTGGCTCGTGTGCGTTTGACAAACCAAAAAGAGGTGAACGCTTACATCCCGGGCGAAGGACACAACCTGCAGGAACACTCCATCGTGATGGTTCGTGGCGGTCGTGTGAAAGACCTTCCGGGTGTGCGTTATCACGTGGTTCGCGGAACGCTCGACACCGCAGGTGTTACAGACCGCAAACAGCGTCGTTCGAAGTATGGTACCAAGCGTCCTAAGCAAGCTGCTAAATAATTTACAGCTCGCAGGAAAACCAAAACACTTTTCCGCAGTGTGTGAAAACAGCGGAAATTCTAACAAACAAAAGAAAAGTCAAGTTTAAAAACTTGTTTGAGTTTTCAGGTAGCAGATGAAGGTTGAGTAAATGCCTGAGTGAAGGCGTTGAAGCAGACTAATAGCAACCAAAAACAAAAACGGAAATTTTAGAAAAAATGAGAAAGACAAAGCCCAAAAAACGGGTAATTTTACCAGACCCGGTTTTTAATGAGTCAATGGTTACAAAATTTGTAAACCACTTGATGTTCGACGGAAAAAAATCAATCGCTTTCGGAATCTTCTACGATTCGCTGGATATTGTATCAGCGAAGCTCCCCAATGAAGAAAAAACTCCCCTCGAAATCTGGAAGAAAGCGCTTGAAAATGTCACTCCTTTAGTGGAAGTTAAATCACGCCGTGTGGGTGGTGCAACTTTCCAGGTTCCTACAGAGATTCGTCCCGATCGGAAAGAATCTATTTCAATGAAAAATCTTATCCTTTATGCCCGCAGACGCGGTGGCCGTTCTATGTCAGATAAGCTGGCCGCTGAAATTGTGGATGCTTATAACAGCCAGGGTGGTGCCTTCAAACGTAAAGAAGATATGCACCGTATGGCCGAAGCTAACCGTGCGTTCGCTCACTTCAGATTCTAATATAGACGCTGGAAGGATTGATTATTTATTAAAAACAGAACAACTGAAAGAATTAAAACAAAACACGCTCACAGTATCAGTAATTTTCTTAAGGTATAAAAACTGGATTTGAGGAGCGGGTAATTAGAAAAAAGATGGCAAAAGATGATTTAAGACTGCATAGAAACATCGGTATTATGGCGCACATTGATGCCGGTAAAACTACTACGTCAGAGCGTATTCTCTTCTACACGGGTCTGACCCACAAGATTGGAGAAACTCACGACGGAACTGCTACTATGGACTGGATGTCTCAGGAGCAGGAGCGTGGTATTACCATTACATCAGCTGCTACTACAACCTGGTGGAACTATAATAATGAACGTTATAAATTTAACCTGATTGACACTCCGGGACACGTTGACTTTACTGTGGAGGTGGAGCGCTCGCTGCGTATCCTC
>CAYPPC010000119.1:0-9211 GCA_964412435.1 uncultured Paludibacter sp. | reverse complement strand
GTCACATCGTAAGCCATCGCCTCGGGGTGGTAAACCTGAATATTCGGATTCTCTTTGAAGTTGAGTCCAAAGAGCTTATTGGCAAGCCAAAAAATGCCCTGTTTTACATTTTCCAGTTCAAAATAGGGACGCAGCATCTCATCATCTAAGTCAAACTTCTCAGCTTTCAGTTTTTCGGTGTAGTAGGCCCAGTCCCATGCCTGAACAGCAAAATAGGCTCCGTTTCGATTGGCGAAATCCTGTACTTCGGCGTACTCCTTATCAGCCAAAGGGCGATAAGCATCCAGTAGTTTATTGAGCAGATCATACACATTTTCGCTATTTTCAGCCATGCGGCGTTGCAGCACCTGATCGGCATAGTTTTTATAACCCAGAATTTGCGCTATTTCCAGACGGGTATTTACAATCTGACGCACATTTTCACGGTTATCAAACTCGCCGCCGTTCATACATTTGCCCGAGTTGGCCATATAAAGCTCACGACGCAGGTCACGGTTATCCGCATATTTCATCACCGGCAGGTAGCTGGTCGCTTTCAGGTCGATCAGCCAACCGGTTTTATCTTTCTTTTTCGCGTTCTCAGCCAGCATATCCATCACATCGCCAGGCAATCCTTTCAACACCTCCGCATCGGAAATCAGCAGTTCGTACTGATTGGTCTCTTTCAGCACATTCTGGCCATACTCTACCGTCAGTTCGCTCAGCTTCTTGCTCAAATTGCGGTATTTCTCTTTTTCCGCCTCCGGCAAATTGGCGCCGTTATTGGCAAAATTGAGGTAAGTTTCGCTCAGCAGTGTTTGCTGTTCAGGAGTTAGTTTTAATTTGTCTTTTTGCTCATAAACCGTTTTTACACGCTCAAAAAGTTTCTCATTCAGACGGATATTATTTCCGTGCTCACTCATTTTTGGTGAAATTTGCATCGCCAAAGCCTGAATTTCATCGTTGGTTTCGTTGCTCAGCAGGGCGTAAAATGGTGCGGTCACTTTCGACAGCAAAGCACCGGCGCGATCGAGCGCTTCGATGGTGTTTTCAAAAGTAGCAACTTTCGGATTATTCACAATCTGAGCAATCTCTTCGTTGTGGACCCGCATCGCTTCGTCGATGGCCGGCATAAAATGCTCCGTTTTTATCTCGTTAAAAGGCACCGTTCCATGCGGAGTTTTGTACGGTTTCAATAATGGATTGGCAGCGAATGAAGCCGCTGCAAGCGTTGTAGCAGTCATAAACAGTAATAATTTCTTCTTGATCATAAGGGTGAATTTTATCTTTTTATTGGCCGGGATCTGTCCCGTGCTTAAAATTTTTCAAAGATAATTAGTTTTATCCAAAACATCAAAAGGAGCAGGATGTGTATTCCGGCACAAGCACCGAACTGTTAAATAACATATTTATTCGATAAGCTTGCTAAAAGGGTGAATATTGGCAGTTTTTTCTTGATAATCTGCCAAAAAAGTCTTAATATTGTAGCTTGAATCAGATTTTTTTTAATATATGCAATTGGTATCTGCAACAGCCTTGCAGTTTAACCCTTTGTTATGATGTAAGTTTATAAATATGAGCAGATTAAACATCCCTTACCTAAGCGACCTCAACAATTCAACCATTGAGAATGCGGCCGCTCTTTTAATGCAAAATGGAACAAGTGCTTCCATTGAAACTCTCAACTGGCCCGATCAGTTTAATTATAAACCGGAAACGCAATTTTTTATTGCCCGTTCGGAGGATGCCGTTTATCTGCATTATACTGTTAAGGGACTGTCGCTAAAAGCTGTTTACAGCGAAGATCAGTCGAATGTGCACGAAGATAGTTGCGTAGAGTTTTTCTGCATGCCCGAAGGTGCCGATAGCTACACCAATTTTGAGTTTAACGCCATCGGTGTTTGTTCCGCTTCCTGGCGAAAAGGGCGAAGTGAAGGCATCGTGCCATTTCCCGAAGGAGATATGCAACGGATTGAGCGCTACGCTACCGCCGGAACTGAGCCTTTCGAGGAGAAAACCGGCGAGCACAGCTGGGAGCTGACCGTAAAAATACCGTTAGATATGATGGGCGTGAATCCGGAGAATTTGCCGGAGAAAATCCGTGGTAATTTCTACAAATGTGCCGACAAAACTGAAGCGGTGCATTTTGTAAGCTGGGCGCCTATTGCTACTGAAAATCCCGATTTTCATCGTCCTGAGTTTTTTGGAGAGTTGGTATTGGTCCACTAAATCCCCCACATCTCGGCTTCGCTCGATGACCGGGGACTTTTGAGCGTGCGATGAAGAACGTTACTTCGCTAAAGATGAGAAAAAGAGTATAAAGAAAAGAACAAATAATATTTAATTTTACAATCTAAAAGCCTCCTTTAAGGGGAGGTTTGGAGGGGCTTTCTATGAGAAAAATAATTCCCGGAACTCTATTTCTGGCATCTGTAGCCGTTGCCGGCACAGCACAAACGACAAAACCGAACGTTATTTTTGTACTGTGCGACGATCTGGGCTACTCAGATATTGAGCCTTACGGACAAGAGAAAATCAACACGCCGCATCTGAGCGAAATGGCTGAGGCGGGTATGCAGTTTTCGCAATTTTATGCCGGAACTTCGGTGAGTGCTCCTTCACGCGCCAGCGTAATCACGGGTATGCACACCGGGCACACGCATGTACGAGGCAACAGAGAATATAAACCGGAAGGGCAAGAGCCGGTGGGCAGCGCTTTAACTCTGGGCGATCTGTTTCAACAAGCCGGCTACATCACAGGCTGTTTTGGCAAATGGGGACTCGGTTTTCCCGGTTCGGGTAGCGAGACCAACGACAAAGGTTTCGACCGATTTTATGGCTACAACTGTCAGCGGCAGGCACACACCTACTATCCGGAGTGGCTTTACGACAACAAAGAGAAAGTGATGCTCAACGGCGAGCACTATTCGCAGGATTTAATCCATCAGGAGGCGATGCAGTTTATCGATGATAACAGCGAACGCCCATTCTTCATCTACCTCACTTACACTTTGCCGCACGCCGGGCTGGAGCAACCGGACGACAGCTTAGTGCAGCAGTACCGCGGTGTTTTGCCCGATCCGAAACCATTTCCGGGAACGGTGAGTTATGCCGCCACGCATGAACCGCGTGTGCAATTTGCCGGTATGGTAAGTCGTTTGGACGCCTATATCGGCGAAATTCGCCAAAAACTGGCGGAAAAAGGTTTAGCAGAGAACACCTTGCTGATTTTCACCAGCGATAACGGTCCGCACCAGGAAGGCGGTGCCGATCCGAAGTTTTTTGCCAACGAGCAAACCCTGCGCGGATTGAAACGCTCGCTTTATGAGGGCGGTATTCGTGTGCCGATGCTGGCCGAGTGGCCGGGTACGATTGAACCGGGTAGCAAAACCGATATCGCGGCTGCATTTTGGGATATGATGCCCACATTTGCGCAGCTGACCGGACAGCAAAAAAGCTGGACGCAATGCACCGATGGCATTTCCATTTTACCGACACTTACCGGAAAAGGGAAACAGAAAAAACATAAAACGCTCTACTGGGAGTTTCACGAAGAGGGTGGCAGACAGGCACTTCGTCGCGGCGATTGGAAACTGGTTCGTCAAAAAATCAGAAGCGGTGAACCGACTTTAGAGCTTTATAATATAAAAAATGACCCTTTTGAGAAAAATGATCTGGCGGCAGAAAACCCCAAACGAGTGAAGCGATTGGAAAAGCAGATGAACAAATCCCGGACACCATCGGAGTCATTTAATTTTGGAAGACCAATCAACCCCTGACCCCTAGCCCCTGAAGGGGAAACAGAGGGCAGATTCAATCTTTTGCGATTAATTAACACAATTATTTTTTCGCTGATTAAAACACATATTCATGAAATATACTTTTACATTATTACTTCCGCTGCTAATGAGTTTTTCACTCTTTTCGCAACAGAGCAGTGAAATTTCGCTAAACGATGGCTGGCGATTTACTGAAAGTGGTAAAAACGAGTGGTATGATGCACAGGTGCCGGGTTCGGTGCAGCGCGATTTGATTCGTCACGAGGTGTTGCCTGATCCGTATTGGGGCACGAACGAAAAATTGGTTCAGTGGGTCGAGGATAAAAACTGGGATTTTGAGAAAAAGTTTTATCTCACGGCAGAGCAACTCAAACATGATGAAGCCGTGTTGCTTTTCGAAGGTTTGGATACCTACGCAGATGTTTTTCTGAACGGCTCGAAGCTGTTTCATGCTGAAAACATGTTTGTTGCTTACGAAACATCAGTAAAAAACCTGCTAAAAGCGGGTGAAAACCACCTGATGATTCGTTTTTACTCGCCGATTGAAATCAACATGCCGGCGCATCTCACCACGGGCTTCGACTATCCGGCGGATAACGACCACCGCCTGCCGCGCATGAGTGTTTACAGTCGTAAAGCGCCCTACCATTTTGGCTGGGACTGGGGCATGCGTATGGTGCAAATTGGCATCTGGCGACCGGTAACCTTGAAGTTTTTCGACCGGGCTCGAATTGAAGATTTTTGGGTACAACAGCTAAGCGTTAGGGCTGAAAAAGCACGAATAAACAACCGGGTTGAGCTATTTTCGTTTGCCGAAGGCGAGAAAGAGGCTACACTGAAAGTAGAGTACAGCCACCAAAGCAGTAAATTTACCGAAGGTGAAACTGAGCTGAAAATTCGCCTGAAACCGGGCTTAAACCAATTTGAGCTGCCGCTCGAAATTGAGAACCCTAAACTTTGGATGCCGGTGGAATGGGGTGAAGCGCATCTCTACAATTTTAAGCTGCAAGTGGAGCAAAACGGAGATGTTATTGCTGAAAAAATGGTGCGTACCGGCTTGCGTGATATTCAGTTTGTGTATGACCAGGACCCACAGAGCGCCGATTATGGCAGTTTTTATTTTATGGTAAACGGCATTCCGCTATTTGCGAAAGGTGCCAATTATATTCCCGGAGAAATTATCAATTCGCAGCAGGATAAGGCGTATTATGAGCGGCTTTTTGAGAATATCGAGGCGGCAAATATGAATATGGTGCGCATTTGGGGTGGTGGATTTTATGAGGATGACTATTTTTATGAGCTTGCCGACGAAAAGGGCATTTTGGTGTGGCAGGATTTTATGTTTGGTTGTACCACCTATCCGCACGACGATGCATTTTTGAAAAATGTGGAAAAAGAGGCGGATTACAACCTGCGCCGCTTGCGTAATTTTGCTTCGGTGGCGCTTTGGTGTGGTAACAACGAGGTAGCCGAAGGGATTAAATATTGGGGTTGGGATAAAAAGTATAGTCCGGAGGTGATGCAGGATTTCCGGGATGGTTACGACCTGCTTTTCAAAGATATGCTGGCGGAGCGCGTGCAGATGCTCGATCCGCAGAAGTCGTATATCCACACTTCGCCAGACACCGCCAACTGGGGACGCAAAGAGACCTGGCATATCGGTGATGCGCATTATTGGGGTGTTTGGTACGGTCGACAGCCATTCGAAATTCTGGATGAAAGGGTGCCGCGCTTTATGAGTGAGTTTGGTTTCCAGGCTTTCCCGGAGATGAAGACGATTCGCAGTTTTGCTGCGCCGGATCAGTGGAGCTTGGAGAGCGAAACGATGCTCGTTCACCAAAAAAGCAGCACCGGTAACGACGCCATTCAGGAATATATGGAGCGCTACTACCACACGCCAAAAAACTTTGAAGATTTTATTTATCTTGGATTGGTGATGCAGGGGCGCGGTATGGCGCACGGCATTAAAGCGCATCGTCGCAACCGTCCGTACTGCATGGGAACGCTCTATTGGCAACTCAACGACAGCTGGCCGGTGGTTTCCTGGGCCGGAATTGATTATTACGGTAACTGGAAAGCCTTGCACTATCATGCACGGGATGCTTTCAAACCGTTAACAGTCAGTGCGTTTGAAGAGAAAGGGAAAATTGATTTTTATACCTTCTCTGATTTACTGGAAGACAATAACGGGCTGAAATTAGATATTCGTTTAATTGATTTCAAGGGTAAAACCTTGATGAAGCAACGCATTCCGGTAAGTGCAAAAGCGAACAGCAGTGAAAAAGTGTTTACATTAGCAAGCAACATCGTCAGTAGTGAGCAGCGCAAAAACAGCGTGATGCACATCCGACTACTGGACAATAAAAACAGAGAGATTGCAAGTGAGAACTTCTGGTTTGATGTACCTAAAAATCTCAATCTGCCGACTACGGATGTCAAATACTCCATTAAAACCGAGCCGGGTAATTGGACAATAAGCATGAAAGCGGCTCGTTTAGCTAAGGATGTCTTTATCGAAGTGCCGCCAATGGGTGCGAAATTCAGCGATAACTTCTTCGACCTGCTTCCCGGTGAGAAAAAAACGATAGTGATTACATCGCCGGAGTTGGGGAAAGTAGCGAAGCCGGAGATTAGTGTGAGGCATATTAGGGAGACGTACTGATCTTGAATGTGAGAATGAGACAATTAGTCAATGTGAGAATAAGCCAAAGAGAGAATGTGAAAATTAAGAGCGTATAGCAAGATTTCGATAAATTTAAAAAATTAGAAATAAGCTAATAAGATAGCTGTCTTATGTTATGGAATTTCTACTAAGGTTTTTTATGAAAATAAAGTTTTTTATGCTTTGACAAAACCTTATTTTGCATGAAAATTAATCAGCACAACGTAAGAATTAAGAGCACATAGAAAGATTTGGGACATAATTTAAATTGATTTTATGGAAAAAGATATTGATTATTGTATTGCAAATATTAACTTGATGATTAAAAGGTCAAGAACTAAAATTATTTTTCCAATAATTACATATGGTTTGTTGAAAGAATTTCAATTGAATGGAACAGTTGAGTTTTCAGATAATGATGTAAAAAACAGCTATCATAAAGCTGTAAATGAATTTAAAACAATTTTAGGTCATGACATCCATATTGGAGGCAAATATTATGATGCTTATTCATCAAGAAATTTACCAAAATATAATGTACTAAAACCTATAGGCAATAATAAATACTTATTAGTTGACAAATACTCAAACAATACCAATGTTTTATTACAGACAATTCCAAATTTAGTTACACAATATATCAATAATAAGTTAGGGGTTATTCCTTTACTTAATAATCCAAATGAACGATTTGAATTGTCAAATTCAGAAATTAGCTTTTTAAACTTTATAGAAAAACAAATTGAAATAAATGCTGTAAATTTTGAAATAATTTGTTTTGCTATTCTGAAAATTCATTTAGAGAAATTTGCATGCAAGATTTATAGAGATACCAGAACTTCAGCACACGATAAAGGAGTTGATTTGTCAACAAATTTTGGAGTGATATATCAAATCAAAAAACTGAAAATTCAAAATATAAATTCAGCAAAGGGCGTTTATAATGAATTGCAAACAAACTTTTCACAAGATAGAATTAATGATGGAAATGTAATTTTAATTATTGATGAAATATCAAAAGACGTAAAGAGTTACTTAATTGATATGAAAATACAAACAATCTCAAAATCAGAATTATTAAAACTTTCTAAACAATTAGATATTGAAGACAGAATGAAAGTACTTAAAGTTATATATGATGAATTTAGCAGAGAATATAAAAGCGACATTTAACTATGACAGTAAACTACAAGGGTAACCGATATGATTATCAGGTCGATATAGATTTTGAATACAGAACCTTCGAAATTTATTCAAAGCATTTAGTTTCAAAAAGATATTCTCCTATAACAAATATAAACTATATTATTTCAGAATTATCCGATTCGCTTTCAGAAAAAGATTTAATTGAAGGTTCAATTTGGGAAGTTGAAACTTCTGAAAAGTTGAAGAAACTGAAAGAAAATACAGATATTATTTTTAGAAGTAAAAAGTCTATTGATTTTTTAGAAAAGCAATTAGACCAAGATAGACTTCTTGGTGGTTGGAACTCTGATATGAAGTTTTGATTAAAAAATCATAAGTGGTTAATCACCTATGATGATAGTGAATATATTAGAGATTTATTTTCATTTGCTCATATTAAAGAGTGGAGTCTTACTTATGGAATGAGAAGTATTACTGATAAAAATGATAGAATTGGAAAAGAGTTATTTATCTCAAACTATTCCTTAGAAAAATCTCAAGATATTCAATTCAAACTGTTCTAATAATGACATATAATGTTTTAAAAATTATCTAATTGATACAAAATATACCAAAATACCATTTTAAGTACTCAGTGAGTTAAACAATAAATATAAATAAATTTTACAATTTAAAAGCCTTCCTTTGGGGAAGATTTGGATGGGCTTATGAAAGACTATAAAGTAGAAATTTGTACCAATTCAGTGGCGAGTTCCATTGAAGCACAGCGTGGCGGTGCGTACCGTGTGGAGCTTTGTGCTGCGATTCCGGAGGGTGGAACAACGCCATCCTATGGTGAAATTGTGGTGGCCCGCGAGGAGCTGGATATTAAATTAAACGTGATTATTCGTCCGCGATCTGGAGATTTTCTCTATTCAGAAGTGGAGCATCGCGCCATGTTGGAAGACATTAAAATGTGCAAAGAGCTGGGTGTGGATGGGGTGGTTTTTGGCTGCCTTACAGCCGATGGCGAAGTGGATATGGAACGCAACCGCGAACTGATGGAAGCCGCCGAAGGGATGAGCACCACGTTTCACCGCGCGTTTGATATGAGTAAGGATCTGTTTGATTCACTCGAGAAGATTATTGAGCTCGGATTTGACCGCATACTCACTTCGGGCGGACAGCCCCGCGCTCACGATGCAATGGATGTGTTGAAACAACTGATCGATAAAGCGGGTGACCGCATTATTATTATGCCCGGCAGTGGCGTAACGGAAGAGAATATCGCTGAAATCGAAAGAAATACCGGAGCGGTTGAGTTCCATTTTTCGGCTCGCAAGCCGGTAGAGAGTGGTATGATTTACCGCAACCCCAACATGAAAATGGGCGGCACCAACGTGGTGATTGATGAATACTCCAATAATGTTACCAACGCCGGACGCGTAAAAGAGACTATTGAACAACTATTAACTAATAAATAAAACAAAAAAATGAAGCTATTCAAAAGAATTTCTTTGCTGGCTTTGGCGCTGTTTTTCCTGACGGGGAACTCAGTGCAGGCAGCAGATGCTAATTACCGGGTAATTCCTTTACCCAAAACTGTGAAGTCGGAAAAAGGCAGCGGCTTTGCACTGAACGCCAACACCAAAATTGTCTATCCGCG
>CAYPPC010000118.1:6306-9221 GCA_964412435.1 uncultured Paludibacter sp. | reverse complement strand
AATTCGGCAGCTGTAAGTTTACCGACTTTGGAAACCGGGTGTTATCTTATGTATCAAATAAAAGTTGTAGATTTGTATCTAAACTAAAACATAAACTTCAATGAAAAAACCAATAGGATTTTTACTGATTTTTCTGTTAAGCAGTCTTTTTGCAACAGCCGGGCGACAGCAGGTTCTGTTGAACGACAACTGGATGTTTCGATTTTCGTGGCAGGTTCAGAAAAACTCTGAAAAGCGGGTCGATTTACCGCATACCTGGAATGCACAGGACGCTTTATCCGGTAAGCAGGATTATTTACGCGGTGTGGGAAACTACAGAAAAATGCTGAATGTGTCGGAAAAGCTGAAGGGAAAGCGACTCTATTTGCGCTTTGAGGGTGCCAACACGGTGAGCAACCTTTTTGTGAATCAAAAGCATGTGGGTGAGCACCGCGGAGGTTATGGTGCATTTGTTTTTGATATAACCGATTTTGTGGACTATGGTAAGGAAAATGAGTTGCTCGTGCGGGTTAATAATGCTTTGCAGCTCGATATTATGCCGCTGGTGGGCGACTTTAATTTTTACGGCGGAATTTATCGTGATGTCTATCTGATCATCACAGAAGAGCAGAATATTTCACTGACCGACTACGCTTCTCCGGGTCTTTACCTCATTCAGAATGAGGTTTCGAAATCGCATGCAGAGCTGACTGCGCGGGTGATGCTGAGTAACTACAATGAAGCAACAGATGCAAAGTTGACACTCAATATTTACGACGGTGATAAAAAGATATTAAGCAAAGAGGAAAATGTGCATTTGAGAAAAGGAGAAAATCAGCAGAAAGAGATAGATTTTTCAATGAAAAATCCGCGTCTGTGGAATGGGGTGAAAGATCCTTTTATCTACCGGGCGGAGGTGGTGCTGACGGTTCAGGGCAAAGAAACTGATCGGGTAGAGCAACCGCTGGGGCTGCGATATTACCATGTGGATGCCAATGAGGGTTTCTTCCTCAATGGAGAACATCTTCAGCTGAAAGGTGTATGCCGCCATCAGGATCGTGCTGAGGTGGGGAACGCTTTGCATCCGGCGCATCATGATGAGGATATGGAGATTATTCGTGAGATGGGTTCCAACGCCATACGTTTATCCGCAAGCCGGCTATTTTTATGAGCTGGCCGACCGGGCAGGAATGGTGGTATGGGCGGAAATTCCTTTTATCGGACCGGGTGGCTATGCCGAGCGCGGATATATCAACCAGCATTCATTTCGTGAAAATGGTAAGGAGCAGTTAAAGGAGTTGATACGTCAACACTATAACCACCCTTCAATCTGTATGTGGGGTCTCTACAATGAGCTGAAAACAGAAGGTGACAGTCCGGAAGAGTATATTGAGGAGCTGAATGCACTGGCTCACCTGGAAGACCCGACGCGTCCGACTGTGGCCGCCAGCTTTCTGGGAGATAACAATGCATTGGTCAAACACAGTGATCTGATTGCCTGGAATAAATACTACGGCTGGTATGGCGGCAGTTTTAATGATATGGGAGTGTGGGCCGACCGGGCGCACAAAAATCACCCGGAATATAAGATAGGGGTCAGTGAATATGGGGCCGGTGCCAGCGTTTATCATCAACAGGAAGAGGTGAAAGCGGGGCAGGCTTCCGGTTGGTGGCATCCTGAAAACTGGCAGACAGCTTACCATATCGGCAACTGGAAAGCAATTAATGAGCGACCATTTATCTGGGGTTCATTTATCTGGAATCTCTTTGACTTTGGAGCTGCACACCGCACTGAAGGTGATCGTCCGGGAATTAATGACAAGGGCCTGGTGACCTTTGACCGAAAAATAAAGAAGGATGCTTTCTATTTTTACAAAGCGAACTGGAACAAAGAAGAGCCGCTGATTTATATTGCGGGCAGACGCTATGTGAACCGCACTGCTGAAAATACGACTGTCACTGTTTTCACCAACCGGGCTGAAGCTGAACTGTGGGTAAACGGCTCTAATCTGGGCAAACTGAAAGCAGATGCTTATGCTACGATTGTTTGGGAAGAGGTGAAATTGCAAAAAGGAAAAAATATTATTGAAGTAAAAAGTGGTAATAAAAAGCAGCTCCTAACTGACCAGGTAGAGTGGTATCTGGAGTAATGAAAGTGTGCTGAAATCCCACTCTGTTTTATGATTTAATTGTAGCAGTAAAAGAAACACCCCGTCTGAGTAAACTAGACGGGGTGTTTCTTTATGGGTTGATAGTCAGTTGTTTTGCGGCGATGTTTAAAGTGTCTGATTAAGCAGCTCTCTCAACCTGTTAGCAAAACCTTTTACCTCCTCTTCGGTAGTATCAAAAGAGCACATCCAGCGAAGCTCACCGGTTTCATTGTTCCAGTCATAAAAGCGGTAATCACTGCGCAGCGGTTCAACGGCCTCCGGTTGAATAATTGCAAAAATAGCATTTGCATCAACACTTTGCGTGATTTTCACTCCTTCTATGGCTGCCACTTCCCGGTATAGAAGCTGTGCCATCCGGTTGGAGTGCAGTGCCAGTTTGCGCCACAATTCATCCTTGAAAAGAGCCAGAAACTGAGCAGCAATATAGCGGTTTTTTGAAAAAAGCTGTGCCGACTGCTTGTGAAAATAGGGAGCATGCTGTTGCAGCTCCTTGTTAAAAATCAAAATGGCTTCACCCATCATCAGGCCGTTTTTTGTACCGCCAAAACTCATAATATCCACACCACAGTCCACGGTAGCCTCTTTGAGCGAACAGCCGAGAGCAGCCACAGCGTTTGAAATCCGGGCACCATCCATGTGAAGGTACATATCGTTCTGGTGTGCAAAATCAGCGAGTGCCTGTATTTCTTCCCGACTGTAAACAGTGCCCAGCTCGCTGGTCTGACTGATGGATATAACTTTGGGTTGAGTGTGGTGCACATTTCC
>CAYPPC010000118.1:4364-6296 GCA_964412435.1 uncultured Paludibacter sp. | reverse complement strand
TTCCTTTTTGTTTTAACAAAGGAGCAATTATCTCCGGACGCAGTTTGCCATCATCAGAACGAAACGGAATCAGGGTGCTTCCGGTAGCCTGCGCCGGTCCGCCGCACTCATCCACATAGATATGCGCTGTTTCTGTGCAAATAATAGATTGAAAGGGGAGGGTGGTGCATTTCAGGCTGACGATATTAGCACCGGTTCCGTTGAAAGCATATAGCACCTCCACATCACCAAATTCCTGCCTGAAAACCTCATTCATTGTTGCAGTTATCTCGTCGTCGCCATAGGAGATCTGATGCGCCTCATTGGCATGAATAATTGCTTCCATCACTTCAGGGTGTACTCCTGAATAGTTGTCACTTGCAAATGATTTCATCTGTATGGTATCTTAATTTGTTGCGGCACAAGGGCCATGTTTGAATAATTTACGAGAGTGAATAACTCACGGATATAAAAAACGTCCGCGGGAATTGTCTCCTGCGGACGTATCAGGATATCTATCCCTGGAATATTTTTTAGAACTTAAATTTATCGAAAAAGCTGCGTTTTGTCTCAACAGGCTCTTCCGCCGGCTCCTCTTCAACTTCAGCTTTAGTCTCTTCCTTGTTGCCGTTGTTTTTGGTTTTTTGCATGGCGTAATACTCTTCGCGGCTCATCGCTTCACCCTGCTCATTTTTAATAAATCCGATAACATCCTCTAAACCTTCGAGAAACTTGTCAAAATCCTCTTTATATAAAAATATCTTATGCTTCTCAAATGAAACCTTGAGATTCTCATCACTTCCGGTCACTCTTTTTTTACTCTCGGTAATGGCGAGGTAGAGGTCATCGTTGCGGCTTCTTTTCACATCCAGATAATAAATTCTTCTACCTGCCTTGATCGAATTGGAGTAAATAATTTCGTTGTCTCTCTTTTCTAACTCAAATTTTCTTTTTTCAACTTCCATAAATCAATTTGTTTCGTGCAGTAATTCTTTTGCCTTCAGCACTTAAGCGTTCCGGCATACTGCTCATGTTGGTTTCTAATTAAATAAATTGCTTGTCTTAAACTATTTCAAATGATAATACTAAGCGCCAAATTTCAGAATATTTTTTTAATAAATCAAATTCAGAGCATAAATAATTCATTTTTTTGTGAATTTTTTCCGAAATTAAGTCTGTTTACCCTTCGTTTGCTATAATTTATTTATCTTATGCCAATATGAGCAGAAAAATTTTTACCTTTGCAGAATATTTACTGAATGTTGAATAAAAGCGTTTATGATAAACAGAGTTTTACTACGGATTAAACTGATCCAGGTGGTTTATGCCTTTTACAAAGGGGGCGAAAAGTCATTTCCTTTAGTTGAAAAGGAGCTGTTCCACAGTGTTGAAAAAGCATACGATCTCTATTTTCACCTCTTACAGCTGGTGCTGGAGGTGACACAGATGGCAGAATTGAGAATTGATGCCAGAAAAAATAAACTTCGCCCTACAGAAGAAGATTTAAATCCAAATACACGTTTCATCGACAATGCATTTAGCCGTCAACTGGCTGATAATGCAATGCTTAATGATTATCTTAGCAAAAACAAGGTATCCTGGGCAAACGATGAAGATGCGGTTAAGCTGATTTTTGATTTGCTGATGGAAGCTGACTTCTATCAGGAGTATATGGAGCAACCCAAAACCAGCTACAATGATGATAAAATGTTGTGGCGCAAGGTTTTCAGAAATCTGGTTCTCTACAGCGAAGAGTTTGCTGAGTCCATTGAAAATCAGAGTATTTACTGGAGTGATGATATTGAAATAGTACTTAGTTTTGTGATTAAAACCATCAAGCAGTTTAAGCTTGAAAACGGTGCTTCTCAGGAGTTGCTGCCGATGTTCAAAGATGATGAGGACATTGAGTTTGCCAAAAAACTGCTGAATGTAACTCTTGAAAAAGAGAGTGAG
>CAYPPC010000118.1:0-4354 GCA_964412435.1 uncultured Paludibacter sp. | reverse complement strand
CACCCAAAACTGGGATCTGGACCGGATTGCATTTATGGATATCATTATTATGCAGGCAGCCCTGGCTGAAATCACTTCATTCCCCACCATTCCGGTGAATGTGACTCTCAACGAATACATTGAAATTTCAAAGTCATACAGCACCGAACGCAGCCCCAACTTTATTAACGGAGTGCTCGATAATATAGTGAAAGAGCTGAAGGCAGAAAACAAACTGATTAAGGTTGTGAAAGTCTGATGATTATATAAGAAAAATTTAATAATAACTATAAACACATTTTTTATTATGAACTTAATGAGCATACTTTTGCAGGCACCGGCCGGACAGCAGCCCGGAGGATTGGGAGCCTATTCCGGAATTTTTATGATGGTTTTAATTTTTGCGGTATTCTATTTTTTTATGATTCGCCCGCAATCAAAACGTCAGAAAGAGATTAAAAAACAGCGCGATGCCATGAAGCAAGGTGACCGCGTGGTTACATCCGGTGGTATTTACGGAAAAATCCGTCAGATCAAAGATAATACTGTAATTGTTGAGATTGCTGAAAATGTAAGAATCACAGTGGATAAGAACTCTGTTTTTGCTACAGCAGCAGATATCTCTATCGAAGGCAAACAAGAGTAATAAAACTATTTGAAGCTGTTTGTGAATCATGTCAACACCCGAAAGAAATAGTAAAAGATATTCAGAAACAACGAAAAAGCTGAAAAGTCTCCTTTTTACGTGGGACACGGTTATTTTTCTGTTCTTTCTGGCTCTTTCAACTGCTTTTTGGTTTGTGCATTCGCTCGACAAGCTGCGGGAAACAACTTTGCGGATTCCTATAGAGTATATGGGAATTCCGGATGATGTTGCGCTGGAAGATGAACTGCCTGATCGCATCAACATCGAAGTGCGTGACTTAGGAGCTACACTCCTGAAATATAAAAGACGAAATACTGTGCCTATTGCTTTAGATGTGGAGCGTGTGTTTTTCACCAAAGGCAGAGTAGTTATTGGTCAGGATGAGCTTCGTAACCGTTTGTCGCAATATGTTTTCCCCACTACGGCAGTGCTTTCTGTGAGCCCCGATTCCATTGTGTTTAACTACAATAAACTGGTGTCAAAAACAGTGCCTATCGAACTGAAGGGGGAGGTGAAGATCGCTTCGCAATACCTGCTTTCAGACAAAGTGCAAATTGAGCCTTCGAAGGTGAAAGTGTACGGTCCGAAAAGTATTATTGATACCCTGAGTGTGGTTTACACAGAGAAGTTTGATCAAAAGGCTGTTTCAGACACAGTTGAAACAGATCTGAAACTGGACCGCCCCTTAAAAGGTGTGAAGTATGAGTTTGATGATGTTAAGGTAAAGGTTTTTACCGAGATGTTTACCGAGAATAAAATGGAGGCAGGCATCACCATCATTAACCGTCCTCACAATGTGCATGTGCGGCTCTTTCCGCAAACTGTAACGGTGACCTACAATGTGGGTCTCAGTAACTTTAACAAGGTGCGCAATGAGGATATTCAGGTTGTTTTTGACTACAATGAGGCCAAGGAGCTTAACAAAAGACGCTATACACTGCAGCTTAATAACGACTCTAAAATCATTTCCAATGTTCGTATTTCACCCGAAAGGGTGGAGTTTTTGCTTGAAGAGCAATAAAAAAATACAAACTAAAAGATTTATATTCCCAATTGACTATGTGGCAACGAATTCAAACTTTATATTTAGTTTTGGTTGTTTTTCTGATGCTGGCAGCTATTATTTTGCCGGTGGCAGAGTTTTATAGTGAAAGCTCCAATACCAGTTACCAGCTCGATATGCGCGGAATGGTACAGCAAAATCCGGAAGGCGAATCCGACGGAGTGGTGGGCAGCAACCCGATGACTTTTATCTTCGGACTGGTGCTTTTCCTGGCGAGCTACAGCATTACACTTTTCAAAAACAGAAGAAAGCAAATGCGCATGGCAACAGTCAACTTCTTTTTGTTGATTATCTATGTGGTTGCTTTTGCTATATTTATCTATCTGGCCAAAGGAAAGCTGGATGCAGAGGTTAAACTGCTCTATCCTGCTATTTTCCCCGTCATTGCGCTGATATTTAATTATCTGGCCATGCGCGGAATAGCCAAGGACGAAAAATTGGTGCGCTCACTCGACCGCCTGCGTTGAATTTTACTGTTTTATCAGAAAATTTATTAAAACCGCGGTCCAAACGGGAGCAAGAAACAACAAAACCGGGAATTCATTGTTTTATAAGAGATGATGAGTTCAAAACATAAGCAAATAATAAAAGGAGTTCAGCTTTTAGGGTTGATGCTCCTTTTTGCGTTTACAGGCTGTGGACAAACAGCCCGTAAAAAGATTAATACAACTGAAACAGTAACTATGAGTGAGAAGTACAATCCCCTGACAGCTGAAGAAGCCCACGTAATTTTACACAAGGGCACCGAACGCCCCTTTACCGGAGATCTGCTCGATGTGAATGAGGCGGGAACCTATGTTTGCAAACAGTGTGATGCACCGCTTTACCGTTCTGACGATAAGTTTGATGCTCACTGTGGCTGGCCTTCCTTCGATGATGAAATAGAAGATGCCGTGAAGCGTTTGCCGGATGCTGACGGTATGCGCACTGAGATTATTTGTGCCAATTGCGGCGGACATCTCGGGCATGTGTTTCTGGGTGAAGGTTTCACAGAAAAAAATACGCGTCACTGTGTCAACTCCATCTCGATGAAGTTTGTGCCGGCTGCTCAGCAGAAGAAGCAGGCCGGGGTGGCCTATTTTGCCTCCGGCTGTTTCTGGGGTACTGAATACCATTTTATGAAGGCAGAAGGTGTGCTTTCTACCGCTGTAGGATATATGGGCGGGCACACAGAGAATCCGGACTACCGCTCGGTATGCACCGGCAGAACCGGGCATGTAGAGGTTACTGAGGTGCGTTATGATCCTGATAAAACAGATTATGAAACCCTGGTAAAACTATATTTCGAAACCCATAATTTTGAACAGGTTGGCGGACAGGGCCCGGATATTGGCGATCAGTATCGCTCTGTGGTTTTCTATAGAGATGCAGATCAGCTGAGTGTGATGCAAAAATATCTGCAAATTCTGAAAGAGATGGGATACCGGCCGGCAACAGAGCTTGAACCTGCCAATAATCATATTTTCTGGAAAGCAGAAGATTATCACCAGCAGTATTACGATAAACAAGCCGGAACGCCTTATTGTCACATTTACAGAAAAGTATTTTAGTGCAATCCGGGGAGTTTAGCTTTAAGTTTATCAGCTAAATAAGAATATTATGTTTTTTTGATTTCCAGGCTCGTATAAAAATTGTATATTTGTAGTCTGATTAATTTTAAAATTGAATTATTTACACCATGAGTGATTTGACAAAATGCCCTAAGTGCGGCTCAGAATTTACTTACGAAAATGGCGATATGATGGCGTGTACCCAGTGTTTCTATGAGTGGGATCCCGCTGCGCTGCAAGCTGAAATTGAGAATGAATCCAAAGTTTTTGATTCCAACGGTAATGAGCTGCAGGATGGTGACACCGTGATTGTTATTAAGGACCTGCCGGTAAAAGGCGCTCCCAAACCAATTAAAGCGGGAACTAAAGTGAAGAATATTCGTCTGACCGATGGAGATCACAATATCGATTGCCGTATTGACGGATTCGGAGCGATGGCGCTCAAATCTGAATTTGTCCGCAAAGCTTAGGCCGAGCGGATTTTTTCTTAAAAAAGATTCTGATTTATAAACATAAAAAACACTCTCAAGTTATGAGAAAAAGATTTAAGTTAACAACAATTTTAGTGCTGTTTTTTTCGGTATCGCTCTTTGCCCAAGAGGTGAAGCCGACAAAAAACCTGATTTTAATGATACCTGACGGAACATCGCTGCCCGTAGTTTCTGCGGCACGCTGGCTGAAGGTATATAACAACGAAGGTATTAGGCTACATCTGGATCCTTACCTGACCGGTACGGTTACCACTTTCTCTTCGAACGCACCCATTGGTGACTCAGCGCCTACTACTTCTACTTATATGACAGGTATTCCGCAGCGCCCGGGAAATATTTCTATTTATCCTTTGGGTACAGGTCACGATTTATATCCGGTTGATATTCAAAAATCATTTCAACCACTGACCACCCTTCTGGAAGCTTCCCGTTTAGAGGGAAAAAGCACCGGGTTGGTATCTACCTGTCAGTTTTCACATGCCACACCTGCCAGTTTTGGGGCGCATCATTTCAATCGTAGTGAAGAGGTGATCTTAACCAAACAGATGGTTTACAACCAGATAGATATTGTTTTGGGTGGTGGAAGAAAATATTTAGAGCCACATTACGCTTTCTTACAATCAAA
>CAYPPC010000117.1:4957-9273 GCA_964412435.1 uncultured Paludibacter sp. | reverse complement strand
ATGGGGTTCGTTTGAGCAAAGCTCAGCGCTACCGCTACAAAAATGCCGATATGGCCGACCTGGAAGAGCAGCTTAAAAAGGCACAAGCTCAGCGCTTCAGATTAATCGTTACCGATGGGGTTTTCTCCATGGACGGTAATGTGGCTCCTATGGATAAAATTTATGCTTTGGCCGAGAAGTACGACGCCATGATTATGATTGACGAGTGTCACTCTGCCGGTGTGGTGGGTGAAACCGGTCGGGGTGTTACCGAACTGTTCGATATGAAAGGCAAAGTGGAACTGATTACAGGAACACTGGGCAAAGCTTTTGGCGGAGCCATTGGCGGTTTCACAACCGGTAAGCAGGAGATTATCGATATGCTGCGTCAGCGCTCGCGTCCTTACCTCTTCTCCAACTCCATTCCGCCGCTGGTGGCTGCTGCAGGAGTGAAAGCTTTTGAGATGATGGATGAATCTAATGATCTGCAGGATAAACTGCACGCCAACACCAAATACTTTATCGAAAAGATGAAAGTTGCCGGTTTCGACATCAAACCTACTGAATCAGCTATCTGCGCTGTAATGCTCTATGACGCCAAGCTTTCTCAGGTTATGGCCGACAAACTCCTCGATGAAGGTATCTACGTAATCGGTTTCTTCTTCCCGGTGGTACCGAAAGATGAAGCCCGCATCCGCGTTCAGATTTCTGCTGCACATGAGCAGGAGCACCTTGATCAATGCATCACTGCATTTACCAAAGTGGGTAAAGAGCTGGGTGTAATCTAAATTTTATAATCAGAATTAAATAAAAGAATTTTCTTAATCTAAATAAGTGATCATTTTTAAATAGAAAAATATGAAGGCTTTAGTAAAAAGATCGCCCGAAAAGGGAATATGGATGGAAGAGGTTCCCATGCCGGAGGTGGGCATCAATGATGTTCTCATTAAAATGAAAAAAACATCCATTTGCGGTACAGACCTGCACATTTACAAATGGGACTCCTGGGCACAGAAAACCATTAAAACTCCCTTGATTGTCGGCCACGAATATGTGGGTGTGGTAGTTGACAAAGGTGCCGGTGTTACCAACGTAAACATTGGTGACCGGGTGACCGGTGAAGGGCATATCGCCTGTGGTCAGTGTCGCAACTGCCGTCGCGGAAAACTGCACGTTTGTGAAAACACCCTTGGAATTGGTGTGAACCTCGACGGTGCTTTTGCCGAATATATGGCTTTGCCTGCTGCCAACGTAATCAAGCTGGACGACCGCATCTCAGATGAGGTGGCCTCCATCATGGACCCCTTCGGAAATGCTACTCACACAGCACTCTCCTTCCCGCTTATTGCAGAGGATGTTCTGATTACCGGTGCCGGTCTGATCGGATGTATGGCTACAGGTATCGCCCGCTTTGCCGGAGCACGCCACGTGGTGGTTACAGATTTCAGCGACTACCGTCTCGATCTGGCAAAAAAAATGGGGGCAACGCTCACTATTAATCCTTCCAAAGGAGAGACCATCGAAGGTGCTATGAAACAACTGGGTATGGTTGGTTTTGATGTGGGTCTGGAGATGTCCGGTGCGCCTGCTGCTTTCAACGATATGTTGAAGAATATGTACAACGGCTCAAAAATCTCACTGCTCGGTATTTTGCCCAACGGCACTTCGATTGAGTGGGATGATGTTATCTTTAAGTCACTTACTATTAAAGGTATTTATGGCCGCGAGATGTGGGAAACATGGTATCAGATGGAGCAGATGTTAATCTCCGGATTTGATCTCTCACCTGTTATCACACACCGCCTTGGAATCGATGATTTCCAGCAAGGATTTGATATCATGGAGAGCGGTGCCTGCGGTAAAGTTATTTTAAGCTGGGAGTAAGCGATTTCTTACAAACTTTTTGAAGTAATTGAAAATAAAAGTGGGCTGTTTTCTTAGAAAACAGCCCACTTCTATTTTTGCTACCGATGGCGCAGCTAAAACTTCAACACCTTTCCTGTAAAACCTTGCTGCTCACCATCATTTATTTGTAAAATGTAAAATCCGGCTTTCAAACCGGCCACATCTAAACTATAATGTGAGCTTCCTGCCCGGCTTACTTCGCTTTTCGCCACCCGCCCATTAATATCAATAAGCTGAATCAAAAGTTCTTTGTCAAAATTGCCTTCGATATTCAAATGATCTTTCACCGGCTGTGGGTAGATCTTAAATTTCGATCCTGTCTTCTTTTTTTCTACAGAGGTATTCAAAGGCACTACCTCCACCAGGATATCATAGGCGATCCCTTCATTGATAGTTTGCATACAGGCCGAAAGTGACTCTTTGGGCTGCCAGGCATTGTGATAAATCACCCGGATCACACCTTGCCCGGTTGCTGCATTAACCGGAACAGATATATTCCTTACAATCTCCAGAACATCATCGTAGTTGGCAATCTGATTGTTAAACCCGTTATCAGTACTTGCTTTTCCAATAATTTCCAGCAGCTCAAATTCTCCGTCCAAATCCCAGTCTGCATAGATTGCAGCGTAGTTATATCGTAAATCCTGATGTACCTGTCCGCGCGGTCCGGCATTGTTGGCTGTCAGCTTCAGAGTAAATTCTGAACCCGGCTTTACCAGCAGAAGAGCCTCCGGACGGACATAAACCGCTCCCGGAAAACTTTCGCTCGTGTAGCTGTAGTCGGCATAGGCTCCTTCCGTCACTATCGAAGTAAGAAAAGCTTTTTTCTCGCTGTGGAACGTACCACCCGGTGTGCAAAAGACAATACTCTTTGTCAGAATATCGATATCATAAACAGCACCGTTGACAATACCGCCGCATACTTTCTCAACTATATCGCCGTCAAAATCAGCATCGTCAAAAATAATACGCAGGCGATATTCGCTTGCTTCACTATCAGCCGGCAGCTCTATCGGCACGGTAAAATTGAGCACGCCCATATTTCCCGCAGCGGGCTTATCCTGTCCGCGAAGCCCTACAACTGTTATCAGTTCGTCTTCTGTAAATTGCAAATCATGATTCCAGTCCACAAACACTGCGGCATAGTTATGCCGAAAGTCGTTGCCGCCCTCTCTGGAAACCACCTGCATTTCAATGGTTGATCCGCTGACTGCTTCCGGCTTGCCGGGCAAATGCCTGTACACACTGTTTAATGGTGCTTCAGCCCGGTAATTAAACTCACCGGTAGTTCCCGCAAAATCAATCGACACCGCATAGCCATCACCTTTGATGGTACCGGTCGGCTCGCAGTAGCTCGAAATGTCCACTCCTGATGCGGGAGTTATGCGCAGTTTATAGCCTGCCGTATTCATCGGAATATAGTACTCACTCAAAGGACCGGTGCCGCCACAACAGCTTCCGTTACCCAATCCGCGCTGCATATAATCCAGATGCACCGTAATTCCATTACTTTCAGAAGGAATTAAATCATAGAAGTGCAGTTTGCCGGCCAGCTGATAATCGGAGTAGCGCAGCGACGAGAATGCCACCTGCCCTTCTGTTTCAATAGTTATTCCTTTTCCCTCGCTGTCGGTAAATGTCACTTTTCGCAAATCCTCGCGATTACCCATCGATTGCGGACGCACATAATCCTGCACCATATCATCCACCGTAGTCTGGTAATGTCCCATAAACGAACCGCTTTTCCGGTCCACATAATTCTCCATAGGTCCGCGGGCAATATAATCCACATTTTCGAGCGTTTTGTTCATCGTAAAGGCTAAGCCCAGGCGGAACAGATCGTTGCTCAGCGGCACAAACTGCGTTTCCATATCAATCACCCCATTCACATAAATGGTGTAGTTAATATCATAATCGCACTCACCAATACTGGTGCGGGTCGTTTTCACCAATATACTTTTACCATCATCGCTCAGCTCGTAACTTAAGGGCTTGTTGCTGAAAGATGCTGTCGGAATATTGGGATTGCTGGTGTCATTCTCAATAAATCTCCAGCCATCAAATTCAAAACCTCTGGATGCCTGAATCACATTTGTGCCATCCATCACCAGTGTGGTCATTTTACCGTTTGTTTTATTAAACACCAGGTTGAAATTATTGCCCCCAATGCGCAGTTGGGTACCCACCTCTTCAATGGAGAAAGTACCTTCCATACTGCCGCTGTTGATCTTTACCAGAGAAGGTGCAGCGGTCAGATTGAACTGCTCAAGCGCAAATGACTGCCCAGGCTCAGCCCATTCATTCCAGCTGCTATGCTCTTCCAACATCAACTCCACACGAAGCACATACTCTTTATTGGCCTGCCAGCCGGTGCTGCTATAAGGAATGCTTATTACCGTTTCGGCACCGGGTGCCGTGCTGCCAATACCTGC
>CAYPPC010000117.1:0-4947 GCA_964412435.1 uncultured Paludibacter sp. | reverse complement strand
CCGTGCCGGTTTCAAAAGAGACACCATTCTCCACAACCGTCCAGCGCAGCTGAAACTGGTCCAGATTAGTAAAAGCATATTTATTGGTCAGCTTCACCGTTCCGGCAACCGGATCAAAATCTGAAATCTGCACATACTGGTAAGCTTTTTTCACCTCCACCAGCTTGGGCGTCACCTCCCGGGCCGGAGATAATATTCCGTTACTGCAAAAGTTACCCTGATGGGGTCCGTGGTAGTCATAACCGGTCGAATAGGCCCGCTTAATTCCCTGTTTCAATAGGGCCGGATCGTAAATGGCCTGGTCAATCCAGTCCCAGATGCATCCGCCAATCGTACGGCTTCCGGCTTCCATCGCATCTACATACTCCTGTAGGTTGCCCACTCCGTTACCCATTGCGTGTGCATATTCACAGATAAATAGCGGACGATTGGTACCATCATTTCCTTCTGCGTGTACCCAGCCTACCGAAGGATACATCTTAGACTGCATATCAGTAAACGGATTATATTTGGAGTTTCCTCCTTCGTAGTGAATGGGACGGGTCGCATCAATCTGCTTTGCAAGTGCATAAGCCGAAACAAAGTTATTGCCACCTCCACACTCATTACCCAGTGACCAGAAAACTACCGACGGATGATTGCGGTCGCGGTAAATCATTCGCTCCACCCTGTTATTAAATGCCGGAATCCAGGAAGCTACACCGCTCAGTTGTTGTGCGCCGTGGCACTCCAGGTCGGCCTCATCCATCACCCAGAGCCCGTAATGGTCAAACATAGCGTACATTTTTGCCGGATTCGGATAGTGCGATGTGCGGATCATATTCAAATTATACTGCTTATAGAGCAGCACATCTTTCAACATCATTTCGGTGGTAACCGCACGCCCGGTCTCCGGATCTGTATCGTGCCGGTTGGCCCCCTTAAAGAGAATTCTCTGTCCGTTCACATAAACCAGCGAGTTTTTCAACTCCACCGTACGGAAGCCGTATTTACTTGAAAATGCTTCTGTCTCTCTGCCGGAATCATCCTTTAGCTTAACAAGTACAGTATAAAGATTAGGATGTTCTGCACTCCAAAGTGCAATATCAGACACCTCAGCAGAGAGTCTCAGCTGCTGTTCTGCTCCCGCTTCCAGCGTAAAATTCTGAACCGGACCCAATTGCTGAATCAACTGACCGTCTGCCGTGAGAAATTCCACCTCCACCGAGCCGGAGGAGCTTATGCTGTTCCTGTTTTGTACCCAAAGATCAACATGGAGCGTACCCTCATTCGCCGACGGCGATGCCATCTCTGAAGTGATCAGATGATCACGCACAAAGGTTTTGGGCAGCGCAATCAGATTCACATCTCTGTAAATTCCGCTCATCCGGAACATATCCTGATTTTCCAGATAGCTGCCGTCTGACCAGCGAATCACCTTCACAGCAATCATATTTTCACCGGGTGTGACAAAAGAACTGATATCAAACTCGTGGTCGGTGTTGGCTGCCTCGGTATAGCCCACATAGCTGCCGTTTACATAGATATAAGCTGCACTGTAAATTCCTTCAAAATTGACAAAAATCTGCTTGTCGCTCCATGATGCGGGGATATTGAAAGTGCGGCGATATGCACCTACCGAGTTATTATCAAAAGGAGAAACATTGCTGCGCACTCTGATAAAAGGGGGCTGGTTAGCAAAGGGCATCTCCTCATTCATGTAAAAAGGATGACCGAAACCTTGCATCTCCCAGTTGGAAGGCACGCTGATATCCTCCCAGCCGTTCACATCGAAATCATCGGTATCAGCGGTACCGCCGGTAGAGCGACAGTTGCCGTTAAGCGATTGCACCAGCGTAGAGCCGGTCTCTTTCCAGGGATAAAGAAAATAGTCGCTGTCTGCCAACAAAGCAGCCCGGTCAGGATAGGGGAAATAGCTGGCGTGTGCCTTCTCTTTGTTCTCTTCAAATACGGTTTCATCTTCCCAGTACTCCGGCACTGGAATCTCCACCACCATATCGGTTTTCACCAGCTGAAACTGCTGGGAAGCGTCCGAACTGTTGGGTGCTACTGTGTGAAGCGAACCGTTGCTTCTCACCTCTATGTTTTGGAATGGATTGGAGCGGGCGCTGAGTGTGTACCAGCCTGCCTTACCGGCAACCGGTGTCAGCCTCCAGTGCTGGTTCTGATTTGACGGGGTAGTGTTCCACTGCAACACCTGGCGGTTGTTGCTATTGTTGTTATCCACACTTTGCGCCAGCAGAATGTTGTTGAGCATTACAAATCCGCCGCCAACACCGTCAATCTGCCAGTATTGTCCCATAGCTGCCTGGTTGTATGTCTCCATAAAGAGATAAGCTCCGGCTGAGCTGTTTCCTGCATTTCCAAGCACTTTTCCCTCTTCATTTTTCAGCTGATAGTAGAATCCGGGGTCAAAATCCTGCGAAAAAAGCAGCCATACAGGCAAAAACAGGAGCATAATTGTTCCTGACAACTTTGATTTAGTCATAGTGATATAGTTTTTTGATTTTGGTTAATCATTCGGTTACAGAGTTGCAAGGCTTACTTAAAACCTCATACTCTGTCTAAATAAAGCTGCAGAAAGGCTGATTTCACCTCTCTATTTCCACATAATATTTTTGTTTTTCTTTCCAAAAAGAAGAACAGACATATTGAGCAGTGGAATAAAAATATCGAAAAACAGCAGTCCGCCATAAAATTTTCTGTCGCCCAGAAGCTTCGATGCTTTGTTGACAATAAAGAACTGCAGCAGATAGCGTGCAATAAAAATCAGTCCGGCAATGCCGACTATAATCCAGTTTTGCAGTATCACTCCAAGCGCCACGGATGCAATCAAACTCAGATAAAACAATCCTCTCGTGAGAGGCTCCAGCCCCAGTCTCAGTTTGCTTTTTTTGTTATAGGCATGTGACACGGAGAGGTGACGCTCCTTTTGAGCCAGCCAGGAGCGGAAAGTAGTTTTAGGTTCAGACCAGGTGGTTCCTTCAGCCTGCACCTCAATGCGTGTGTTCGCTCTGTTTGCTCCGCGGTTTACCAGCAAATCATCATCACCCGACTTCAGGTGCAGATTGGATGCAAAGCCTTTCATTCTGAAGAAAGTTTCTTTGCGGTAAGCCAGATTCCGCCCTACTCCCATATATGGTTTTCCGGCTGCAGCCATCCCGAGGTATTGCATCGCCACAAAAAGCGTGTCATACTTAATCATCTTATTCAGCAAACCTTTTCTCTTCAAGTAACCGCCATAACCGAGTACAAACTCAGTATCTTCATCAAAGTTTCGCACTATCGACGCCATCCAATGCTCACCTTCAGGCATACAGTCAGCATCAGTAAACAGCAATAAGTCATTTTTAGCCGCCTTGATACCGAGTGTCAGCCCCAGCTTTTTGGTGCTGATATTTTGTGCACCTTCGGGCACGAATGTAGTGCGCAACCGGCCGTTCTGCTTGGTCATAAAAGCGAGATAATCCTCCGTTCCGTCAGTGGATCCGTCGTTCACAACAATCACCTCATAGTCCGGATAGTTCTGCTCCAGAATAAAGGGCAGAAACTTTCTTAAGTTCTCCTCTTCATCGCGGGCACAAATAATCACAGAAACCGGAGGCTGCTGCTCGCTGTGCTCCAGTTTTCCCTTCATCTCCCTGCGGCGGTGCCGGCTGACTCCGGCAAAATACCGGAGATAATAATAGAGTTGAACAGCAAATGCAAGCAGCAAAATTGATAAAACCGCCCAACTGTAAACCGGAAATTCAAAACCAAAAACTGTCATGAAAACTCTCTACTCTCCTATTTTGAAAATTAATATCTCTTATTACTGTTTCGATAACTCATCGGATGTAACGGCACCCGGCAGATCACGTAAGTTGTAACGCGAGGCCATTATTTCGCCATAAGCGCCGGCTGAACGAATGGCCAGCAGGTCACCCCTTTTAGTTCTCTTCATGGCAAATCTCTCAGCAAAGCTGTCTGATGACTCACATATCGGACCAACCACATCATACTGCTCCAGCTCCTCCTCCCCGGAGGTCAGATTCTCAATCAGATGATAGGCTTCGTAAAGTGCCGGACGAATCAGATCGGTCATGCCCGCATCTAAAATGGCAAACTTGCGCTCACCGCTCTCTTTTACATAGAGCACCTTCGAAATAAGCGTGCCGCACTGCGCTACCAGCGAACGTCCCAGTTCAAAGTGAAGCGTCTGCCCCGGCTCCAGCTTCAGATTCTCCCGGAACACCCGGAAGAATGGCTCAAATGCAGGTATCGGATAGTCATCCGGATTTTCATAATCAATCCCCAGACCTCCGCCGGCATTGATGCTTTTTATCTCTACTCCGGCCTGTGAAAAAATGGTACGAATCTCATCAATGCGCTCACAAAGTTTTTTGTAAGGCTCCATTTCGGTAATCTGTGAACCGATATGCAGATGTATGCCGTCAAACTGAATATTTTTTAGTCCGGGCAGCATCGCTATTACGGTGTCTATATCATTGAGACCGACACCAAATTTATTTTCATCCAATCCGGTGGTGATATACTTATGGGTCTCTGCATCCACATTGGGATTGATGCGAATTGCAACAACAGCTGTTTTCTCCATTTCACCGGCCAGTTCATTAATCACCTCCAACTCCGGAATCGACTCCACATTGAAGCGTCCGATATTTTTCTCAAGGGCCAGTTGAATCTCCCAGTCGGCCTTTCCCACACCGGCAAAAACTATCTTCGAGGCGGGGAATCCGGCTTCAACTGCCGCTCTGATCTCTCCGCCGCTTACGCAGTCTGCCCCCAGTCCTGATTTTCGAATTACCTGCAAAATTTCAGGATTCACATTCGCCTTCAGTGCGTAATGCACCTGATAACTCTCCGGCAGCTCCAAAGAGTGAATCTCCTGCAGTGTTGCACGCAGAAGTTCCAGGTCATAATAGTAGAAGGGGGTTGTTAAGCGGG
>CAYPPC010000116.1:4613-9274 GCA_964412435.1 uncultured Paludibacter sp. | reverse complement strand
GCTGACAAATCAAACAGCCGGGAGAAAAAAACTCTGGCTCAGAAGCTTGGACTGGAAGCATTTGTGCTTTTCAAAGAGAAGAAAATGGCTATCTTCTTCCTTTTCAGCCTGCTCCTGGGTGCAGCTCTGCAGCTGACCAATGCTTACGGCGACAGCTTTTTGCAGGATCCGACCGTTTTCCCGAAGGGAGAGTTAATTAATAACTTTTCAACGATGATTCTCTCCGTGTCACAGATTTCGGAAACTCTCTTTATTCTGGCCATCCCCTTCTTTATGAAGCGTTTTGGCATTAAAAACGTGATGCTGCTGAGTATGCTGGCCTGGGTGCTTCGTTTTGCACTCTTCGGACTGGCAGGAAATACTATTCTGGGCTTTATTCTGATTATCGGCTCCTGCGTGGTGTACGGTATGGCCTTTGATTTCTTCAACATTTCGGGCGCACTCTTTGTCGAGAAAAATACCGATCAGTCTATTCAGTCCTCCGCACAAGGTCTCTTTATGCTGATGACCAACGGTGTAGGTGCTGTTTTGGGTAATATCGTTGCCGGCCTGGTAATTGCCAAGTGGTTTGAAGATCCGGTGACTTTGGTTAAAAACTGGCCCGGTATCTGGATGACATTCGCAGCTTATGCCCTGGTGGTTGGCATTTTGTTTGCCTTCGTGTTCAAATATAAACATGAGCCGGAAGAGTTGGCTGATGTGAAAGTATAGTTTGCCGGTGATGAATAAAAAAACCATCAAATACTACTGGCTGATTGATGGAGCTATTTTTGCAGTAGTCTTATTTCTGATAAAAACCTTTATCTCTACTCCTTTTATCTACAAAGAGCCGATAACTGCGGGAGTTTTGATGACAAACCTGATTTCAGCATCCGTGGTCGGACTGGTCATTGGATTTGCAATGAAAATTCTCAGAGAGAGAAAGAAGGATAAAGAACAGTGAAATTAGTTTTTCAAAATAAAAAGGAGAGCGATTTGCTCTCCTTTTTATTTTAGAATATCCATCAAGCGGTAATTCATCTACTCGCAATCATCACATTTCTTCTGTGCCTGCTCTTCAGCTTTCACAATTTTGTAACAGCGCCCGCAGCGATACCACTCCTCGCTAAACTCCACCTGACCGCCATCAATCACAATCATTTTTCCCTCTACAAAGGCGCGGGCCAGTGTTTTGCGCGCTTTGTCGTACACGCGTGTGAGTGTCGGACGTGAAATTTGCATATGCACTGCTGCCTGTTCCTGTGTTAAGCCTTCATAATCGAGCAGTCGAAATGCCTCATACTCATCATAATGCAGCACAAGTGTTTCCAATTGACGACGCGGAATCCCAAAAGGCTTATAACCTTTCATTAAAGGCGGACCCGCAATTTTTCGGTTTTGTTTCGGTCTCGACATAATTTTGTGGTTTTATGCAAAAGTAGCGAAAACTTTCGACAACTCCTGTGCAGCCGGTGAATCGGGAGCATACTCTATGATACTCTGGCAGTTTACCATAGCATCTACCATTCTTGGCTCAAAGGGAACACGGGCTGTTACCGGCACACCCTCTTCCCGGCAAAAATCCCCAATCTCATCCGCCACCGCTACATTTAAATCAAATTTATTAATAATCACCTGCATACTTATTCCAAAGCTGCGCACCATTTCCATACTTCGTTTCAAATCGTGGAGGCCCGATTGGGTTGGTTCGGTTACAATCACCACCTTGTCTACTCCGGTAACCGACGAGAGAACAGCACAACCAATTCCGGGCGGTCCGTCAATAATGATTATATCCAGTTCGTTAGCTTCTGCCATCCTTTTAGCGCGATCGCGCACCTTATCCACCAGTTTCCCGGAGTTCTCTTCACCCGGCGCCAGGCGTCCGTAAACCATTTTCCCGTTCCGGAAATTTCCGGAGTAGAGCCGGCTGCGATTCTCTTCCTCCATATAAATTGCCTCTTCGGGGCATACTCGCATGCAGAGTTCACAGCCGTCACAGGCTGTTTCAGAAATAAGCACCTCGCCATCGGCCTCAGTGATTGCATCAAACCGGCAGTAGTCAATGCACACTCCGCAATTGGTACATTTATCCTTATCGATATAGGCAGCCTGACCGGATATAAAGATCTCTTCTTGCTCTATTTCCGGCTTGAAAAGCAGAAAAAGATTGGCCGCATCCACATCGCAGTCGGCAAGTACCAGCTTTTTACCTAAAGTAGCAAAAGCAGCACTGACCGAACTTTTTCCGGTTCCTCCTTTCCCGCTAATAATTGCTATTTCCATAATGCTTTCGGATGGTTTCAAATAAATTATCAAATTTTTTGAGCCACTCCGGCTCTTTTTCAGTCAGCAGCTCGCCGGTGGAATAGACAGCTGCAATATGACGGTCAAAAGGAACCGACATCAAGAGAGGAATCTGCTCCTGCTGCAAATAGTCATAAACATCCTCATTGCCCAGTCCTGCTTTATTGACAATGACACCACACTGTTTATTCATCGTTTTGAGTGTTTCCACCGATTGCTTCAGGTCATTCAGACCAAAAGGTGTCGGCTCTGTTACCAGCACCACATAATCTGCCAGATTAACTGTTTGAATAAAAGGGCAGGAAGTACCGGGTGGTGAATCGAAAATCAAAATTTCATCACGCTTTTCAGCCTCTCTGATAGCAGCTTTTACAAGCGGCACAGAGGAGTGTACCCCCACTTTCATGCGCGACTCAATAAACCGGGCATTCCCCGACAGGCTGAAAGTGCTCACCTCCCCCAGCACTGCTGTTTTGGGAGTAATAGCTCCGTGCCCTACTTCATCACAGGCGTAAAAACAGGCACCGCAACCGTGGCACAAATCATCGAGCACACTAATAAACTTCAGATCCCGTATACAAACAATTGCGTTGTAGTAGCAATAGTCGGCACATCTTCCGCAATAGACACACTTATCGGTATCAATAAGCGGCACCTCCTGCCTCACTTCAAAACTTTCGAGCGGCATGCCTCGAAAAAAACCGTGAACATTGGGCTCTTCGGCATCACAATCCACCAAAGTTACCGGAGTCTCCTTTTTACTCAAAGCGTAAAATAAATTGGTGGAAATAAATGTTTTTCCGGTTCCACCCTTTCCACTCGCTATTGCAATTTTACACGCCATAAACTAATGTTTTATCATCAGAATAATTAAAATTCCGGCCAGCACAAGAGCAATCTGGCTAAGAGATTCACTGACTTTAGTCTTTTTATGCATTTCCGGAATCAAATCAGCCAGCGCAATATAGATAAAGCTCGAAGCTGAAAATGCCAGAGCAAAAGGAATCAGCGACTGCACACCCTCCATAAAGAAATAGGCCAGCACACCAAATAATATCGCTGTTGCACCGGACAGAATATTGTAAAACAGCGCCTTAGCCCGCGACATACCGCCCCGGATTAAGATACCGAAATCGCCCAGCTCCTGCGGCACTTCGTGCAAAACAACCGAGAGAGTAACAAATACTCCCAGCTCCGGAGAGGTCATAAATGCAGCTGCAATCACCACACCGTCAATGGCATTATGAAAGGCATCCCCCAGCAAAACCATAGGAACAGCTGCGGTGAGATGTCGCTCACAATCTTCTTTACCGCAAGTGCGCCAGATAATCAGCTTTTCAAGGATAAAAAAGAAGAAAATACCACCTAACACCTGCATCAATATCATTTCACCCTCGCTCTGCGCGATAGCATTGGGTATCATACCCAAAAATGCAGCTCCCAGCATGGTTCCACCTGCCAGATAGGTTAAATGAGTAGAGATAATATGCAGCCATTTATCGTTTGCCAGCATAATCAGCCCGGCTAAAGCTACACTTCCGACACTTCCGGCTACCAAAGCCAGCAAAATATAATAAAGAGTTTCACTCATAACAGATTGAAAATTAAAAACAGCCGGTCTGTTTCCCGGATAAAACCGGGAAACAAACAGATCTGTCGGCTAAATAGAAATACTCAAAAGCTTCAGGAACTTTTGTTAGTTTTAATGTCCGCAGTTATGCTTATGATTCTCATCGTGGTTGCAATAATTCGCTGCAAGCTCCAGACGTTCATTCAGAAAATCATTCACAAGGGATTCGGCATCCTTGACCGGAGCTCCCACAAAGGCATTGATGCATTGTTCATTAAAAAGATGAATGGCTTTTTGTCCCATACCTCCGGCAATAACATCCGTTACTCCAAATGAGGCTATCCAGCGTGGATAGAGCCCCGGTACGTGTTCGGGTGGAGTCATTTTTTCTACCCCGATTACCTGATTATCAGCCACATTCACAATAGCAAACTCCTCACAATGTCCAAAATGTGCACACAGCACACCATTCTCCAGCGGAACAGCAAATTTTCTATTCATAGTTTGATAAGATTAAAGTTCGTTGATGATTTCTTCAATAGTTTTATCGTGATTATCTTCTGTCTGCATCTCAATATTCAACTGCTCCAGCAGTGAAATAATTTTGTCACCAAAATGTCCTGAGATAATTTTGCTCACCTGCTGTGCGGCCACCAGCTGCACTGCTGCCGGCCCTGCTCCTTCTGCAAGCTCTTTGGAGGGATTTTCCAGAAACTCAAGATTTTTACTGCCTGTGTCATAGATGGCAAAATAAGAGCAACGCCCAAAACGGGGATCCATTTTCGATGATTTGCTGTTTTTCTTC
>CAYPPC010000116.1:0-4603 GCA_964412435.1 uncultured Paludibacter sp. | reverse complement strand
AGCGATGTAATTACAATTTTCATGTTTTGTATCTTATATTTATTAATATTTTCAACGCCATGAAGACACACGGGCTGTCTCCAATTTTCTAAGCACAAAGATACAAAACATTTTGAACATATGTTCAAAACCTTCATTTAATTATAAAAAAAATGCTCCGAAAGGAGCATTTTTGAATTTTAGAATGGTACATCCGAAGAGGAGCCTCCTATCGGCGCCTGTTGCAGAAACTCTGATTCTGCTGCTTTTGGCTGCTCTTCAAAATCTGTATTCATTTTTGATGAGTAACTCTGATAACCCGGACCACCCAGCGGATTGAAATCTTCATTCAGATTCATAAAGCGTGCAAATGTATTTTTAAATCTCAGTCGCACATCTCCCACTGCACCGTTACGGTGTTTCGAGATAATAATCTCAGCAATTCCGGCATTGGAGTTGCCTTGTCCGTCAGTGTCGATACCATAATATTCAGGGCGGTGAATAAAGCAGACCATATCGGCATCCTGCTCAATAGCACCTGACTCACGCAGGTCAGAGAGCTGCGGCCTTTTCCCTTCGATTCCGGAGCGTCCCTCCACCCCCCGGTTCAACTGAGAGAGAGCGAGCACAGGCAGGTCAAGCTCTTTGGCCAGCCCCTTGAGCGAACGAGAAATCATACTCACCTCCTGCTCCCGGCTGCCAAAGGCAAGCCCTCCGGCATTCATCAGCTGCAGGTAGTCAATAATAATACACTGTATATTATGCTCCTTCACTAACTTCCGGGCTTTACTGCGCAGTTCGGTAACAGATAAACTGGGAGTGTCATCCACAAAAATAGGCGCATCATAAAGTCTGGTAACGTCTTTGTCAAACTGCTCCCACTCTTTCGGAGTCAGCTGACCATTTTTGATCTTCTCACCATCCAGATTACACACGTTCATCAGCAAACGGTTTACCAGCTGCACATTGGCCATCTCCAGAGAGAACACAGCTACCGGAATGTTGTTATCCACAGCCATATTTTTAGCCATAGAGAGTACAAAAGCGGTTTTACCCATAGCAGGTCGGGCTGCAATAATCACCAGGTCAGACCTTTGCCATCCGGATGTAATCTTATCCAGATCATCAAAGCCGGAAGGAATTCCGCTCGATCCCTGCTTTTTGGAAGCTTCACGCATTCTTTCACGTGCCTCTTCAATCACGGGATTAATCTGAACCACATCCTTCTTCATATTCTGCTGCGTCAGCTGAAAAAGCTTAGCTTCAGCTTCCTGCATCAGATCATCCACGTCCATCTTTTCGTCGAATGCTTTGGTCTGCACTTCACGCGTGAGACGGATCAGCTCGCGGGCGATATACTTCTGAACTATGATCTGTGAGTGGTAAATCAAGTGAGCTGCCGACGAGACCCGAGAGGTCAGCAGAGCGATAAAATAGGGCCCACCCACTTCATCCAGCGTACCTTTGTTACGCAGCTTTTCAGTAACGGTGTGCATATCTATAGGCTCCTGGTGCAACCCCAGGTCAACAATCGCTTCAAATATCTTCTGGTGAATCTCTTTATAAAAATAATTCGCCCGCAATATATCCGACACCATGGTGTAGGCATCTTTTTCAAGCATCAGAGCACCCAGCACATCCTCCTCCAACTCAAGCGCCTGTGGCGGCAGCTTGCCAAACTCATCAGCAGCAACCGGTGCCGCGTCGTTTCTTCTTCTTGTTCCTCTTTTTTCTGTCATTTTCATCTACTTTTTTGCGACCTCAAAATTACTACATTTAAACAAGTCTGAAAAACCCAGCTCTCCCAAACTTTCAACAATTAATCAACAAAACGCCTTACACATTGTACAATTGCACTAAAAAGCTTACTTTTGTGTTTAAATCAGCCAACAAAAATATCAAGTAAGGAATTCAAGTGTATGATTACCTGCTACCCCAACGCCAAAATCAACATCGGACTCAACGTCACCGCGCGTCGACCGGATGGATACCACAATATAGAAACGGTATTTTACCCAATCAATCTGCAGGATACACTGCACCTGGCCAGCTCCGGCACTTCGGATGATTATAATTTTTCTGCCGCCGGCATTGAGCTGAGCGGAGACACTGAAGATAACCTCATCATTAAGGCACTGCGGCTGATGCGCACAGAATATAATATTCCGCCCTTGGATATCTCGCTGCACAAGCAAATTCCATTTGGAGCAGGTCTGGGAGGAGGATCTTCTGACGCTGCTTTTATGCTGAAGGCACTTAATGAACTTTTTGAACTGAATGCCAGCCCCGAAAAACTGGAAGAGCTGGCCGCTATGATTGGTGCTGACTGCCCTTTCTTTATTCGCAATGAGCCGGTCTTTGCCGAAGGAATCGGCAATATATTCACACCGGTTGAGCTTTCGCTGAAAAATTACTACATCGCCCTGATCAAGCCCCATATTTTTATTTCGACCCCCCAAGCCTTCGCAGGAATCAGCCCCCAACAGCCCGAAACCTCCCTGAAAGAGCTGATCGCCCTTCCGGTGGAAGCGTGGAAAAACCGGATTGTGAATGACTTTGAAGCCTCTGTTTTCAAAAAGCACCCCGCCATAGCAGCAATTAAAGAGGAACTCTACCGGCTCGGTGCAATTTATGCCTCTATGTCAGGTTCCGGATCTTCTGTTTACGGTATTTTCAGCGAAGAGCCGCTCTATTCACCCCTTTTTGACGACTGTTTTGTAGTAGCCGGTAAACTTGATTGACTCCACCATCACACTTAATTATCAATATCATCTATATTCAATAGCTGAAAATTGCCGACAATAAACCGAACTTTCTCAATATAAGCACGTTTTAACATTCAGAACATTCAAACAAAATAAAAAAACAGAAATTATGATGAAATTACTCTGGCTGAATGAAAGAAACGATTCAGCAGTTTCAAAAGATTTAGGATTATTACTTCTCCGTCTGGTTGTAGGTGCTTTTATGATGACGCACGGCTGGGCAAAATTAAGCAACTTCAGCATGATGAGTGAGCAGTTTCCGGCCATGCTGGGAATGAGTTCAAAAATGGCACTTAGCATGATTGTTTTTGCCGAGTTTTTTGCCTCCATTGCTCTGATTCTTGGACTGCTGACACGCCTTTCTGTTATTCCGCTGATTATCGGTATGGGAGTGGCCGGATTTGTGGCACATGGCGGCGACCCTTTCAGCGTCCGTGAACTACCTCTGCTCTACTTCTCCGTTTATGTAGTTATTTTAATAGCAGGTGCCGGACGGTTCTCTGCGGATGGACTGATAAAAAAAGCTGTACATTCGAGATAAAAGGCGGATTTTCAACAAAATTCAGTCAAAAACTGAACACAAAGGATACATTCAAAAATGTATCCTTTTTTTATGCCGATAATTTTGCATATTCCATGAAAAAGCAGTAATTTAGTACGTTTTTTAATTACGGATCTTTTTAATAAACAATATTTTTTTCACTCAAATAAAGAGCTGAAATTCAAATAATTAATAATTACGCAAAATTGCAATTAATATTGAGAACAAGATAAAATGATGATTGAGAACGAAGACAGAATTATTAAAGTAAACATTGACGAGGAGATGAAGTCGTCATACATCGACTATTCCATGTCAGTGATTGTTTCACGGGCGCTCCCGGATGTTCGCGACGGCTTGAAGCCGGTGCACCGGCGTGCGCTTTTCGGAATGAATGAACTGGGCAACAACTCTGACAAACCTTTCAAGAAATCTGCACGTATTGTGGGTGAGGTGATGGGTAAGTTTCACCCTCACGGTGACTCCTCTATTTATGGAACAATTGTGCGCTTGGCGCAACACTGGTCCATGCGCTACATGCTGGTTGAGGGCGAAGGAAACTTCGGTTCGGTCGATGGCGACGGCGCTGCTGCGATGCGTTACACCGAAGTACGCCTGCAAAAAATTGCAGAAGAGATGCTTGCTGACATTCAGAAAGATACGGTTGATTTCCAGCCCAACTTTGACAACACCCTGCTTGAACCGATTGTACTTCCATCGCGCATCCCCAACCTCATTGTAAACGGTGCTTCGGGTATTGCCGTGGGTATGGCTACCAATATGGCTCCGCACAACCTGCGCGAAACAATCAACGCCTGTATTGCCTACATCGAAAATAACGACATTGAAATTTCGGAGCTGATGCAACACATCAAAGCTCCCGACTTCCCAACAGGAGGCTTTATCTATGGTTATGCCGGTGTGAAAGATGCTTTTGAGACAGGGCACGGAAGAATTGTGATGCGGGCACGTGCCGAAATTGAGACCGAAAATAACGGCAGTGAGCACATTATTATTACTGAAATCCCCTACATGGTCAACAAGTCTGATCTGATCAAGAACATTGCCAACCATGTTAACGAGAAACGTATTGAAGGTATTACCAATATCACCGACGAGTCCAACCGTGAAGGTATGCGCATTGTTGTTGATATCCGCCGTGACGCCAACGCCAATGTGGTTCTCAACAAATTATACAGATTCACAGCACTGCAATCCTCATTCAGTGTAAACAATATTGCACTGGTGAACGGGCGTCCGCGCCAGCTCAACATTAAGGATCAGATCAAATATTTTGTGGAGCACCGTCACGAAGTAG
>CAYPPC010000115.1:8646-9303 GCA_964412435.1 uncultured Paludibacter sp. | reverse complement strand
TAGTTTCACCACAAACTCCTTGATAAAGGTAGCCACGTTTTTGTTGGAAACCACTTCGCACTCCCATTTCTTAATATCCAGGATAGAAGGATCAATTTTCACTTTGAGATCCTCTTTTACTCTTACTTGGCAGCTCAAACGCCAGTTGTCCTGAATCTGTTTACGAGTGAAGTGACCACGCTCGGTGGGCAGAATTTCACCGCCACCTTCAACTACCTGGCAGCCGCACTCGCCGCAGGTTGCACCACCACCGCAGGCAGAAGGGAGGTAAATTCCGTTTTCAGCCAGTGTAATCATCAGATTACCCCCGGCAGATGTAACTACCTCTTTATCTTCGTTGATTTTGATTGTCACGTCGCCTGATTGTACCAGGTACTTCTTGGCCACCAGCAGAACTACTACCAGAAGCAGAATTACCACTAAGAACACGATCAGGCTCGATAAAACGGTGCTAAGTTCAATTGCTAATATCATAATTTCTATTTATTTCCAGTATTAAAGCTATTCTCTTTTTTCTTTATGCAAGTTAAATTTTCAAGCCTGAGAATGCCAGGAAGGCGATACCCATCAGTGCAACAGTGATAAAGGTAATTCCCAGTCCGCGCAGTGCTTTCGGCACGTTGGAGTATTCCATCTTTTCGCGGATAGCGGCCAAAC
>CAYPPC010000115.1:8243-8636 GCA_964412435.1 uncultured Paludibacter sp. | reverse complement strand
GGTTTTACAATTTAATGCCCAAGAAACTCATAAATGCAATACCCATCAAACCTGTTACAATAAATGTAATTCCAAGTCCTTTTAGAGGAGCCGGTACATTTGAATATGACAGTTTTTCGCGAATCGCAGCTACTCCAATAATAGCCAGCAGCCAGCCGATACCTGAGCCTAAAGCGTAGGAGGTGGCTTCACCGATATTGGCAAAGTCACGCTGCTGCATAAAGAGCGAGCCTCCCATGATGGCGCAGTTCACTGCAATTAGTGGCAGGAAAATACCGAGTGAGTTGTAGAGCGAAGGGCTGAATTTCTCAATCACCATCTCCACCAGCTGAACGATGGCGGCAATTACGGCGATAAAGAGAATAAAGGCCAGGTAACTCAGGTCGGTGCTTG
>CAYPPC010000115.1:0-8233 GCA_964412435.1 uncultured Paludibacter sp. | reverse complement strand
GGGCTGAGCCAGCTGAGGGCGCCCTCTCTCAACACAAAGTTCTCCAGAAGATAGTTAACAGGCAGTGTTACCAGCAGTACAAAGGTAACAGCCATACCCATACCCATCGATGTTTTTACGTCTTTCGAAACGGCCAGATAGGAACACATTCCGAGGAAATACGCAAAAATCATGTTGTCAACAAAGATGGACTTGACGAATATGTTTAATATATTTTCCATAAATCTTTTATCTTAAACTGTCCGTGCGCAAGGCACGGTCCGTGATGTTTTCTATATTGTTTTCTAAAAATCCTTCCGGAAATTAATCTTCCTGCAAATCTTTATGTTTTGCACGCTGAATCCAGATAATTACTGCCACGAGGATCAGAGCCATCGGAGGCATCACCATCATTCCGTTGTTTACATAACCGTAGTCATAGAATACCTGCGGAACCACCTGGAAGTCAAACAGGGTACCAGCGCCAAAGAGTTCGCGTACAAAACCTACTGCCACCAGAATCCAGGCGTAGCCCAATCCGTTACCGATACCGTCGAGGAATGATTCCCAGGGCTTGTTGCTCATAGCGAATGCCTCCAGACGACCCATCAGGATACAGTTGGTAATAATCAGACCGATATAAACGGAAAGCTGCGTGCTCACATCGTAGGCGTAAGCTTTCAGAATTTCACTCACCACAGTTACCAGAGCGGCAATCACCACCAGCTGCACAATAATACGGATGCGGTTGGGGATAGTTTTGCGGATCAGTGAGATAATTACGTTGGAAAGTCCCATAATTACGGTAACGGAAATACCCATCACCAGTGCGGGTTCCAGTTTGGCTGTTACGGCCAGTGCCGAACAGATACCCAGTACCTGAATGGTAATCGGGTTATTCTTATCGAGCGGCCCTTTTAAAACCGCTTTGTTCTTAGCTGAAAATAGTTTACTCATTCTCTTCTCCTCCGGTATTATTACTTTGTTTCAAAAATGATTCATATTGTCCAAGGCTTCTGAAAAGCATCTCTTCAACACCTTTACTGGTGATGGTACCTCCTGAAATTCCGTCCACATAGTCACTGTGCTGATTGGTCTGGCCCGGTTTCACCACGGCGATAGAAACAAATTCGCCCTGCTCATTCATCAGGTGTTTATTAATAAAAAGCTCATGGAAAGATTTGGCTGCAATTTCGGCACCGAGTCCGGGTGTTTCACCGGCGTGTGAAATATAGGTGCCGTATACTGTGTTTCTATCTTCGTTGAGAGCAAAATATCCCCAGATTTCGCCCCAGAGACCTGCTCCGTGTGCCGAAAAGATATATTTTGTTTCACCATCAATTTGGGCTACATACACCGGCAGTTCACGCTTTTCAACCGGTTTGGCCAGCTCTTTGGCAAAGTCAACTACAAAAGCTTTCTCTTTGCTTTCAGAGATTACTTCACCCTGGTGGTTCACCAGTAAACCTCCGGTGATATATTGGTCATAAGCCTCTTCAAAATTATCAGCTTCGCGGATATTGATCGAGCTGAGAATCTGCTTCTTCTTGTCGAGCTCCACGTTGGCGGTCTGTTTGCTCTTGAGAGCACCCGAAACCAAGGCCAACAGCAAGGCTACAATCACCACCATTCCGGTGGCATATATTAAGGTATAACTATTTTTATTCGTATCCATTGTTTTCAGTTTTCGAAAAATTTCCTTACTAAATTATTTGGCCTGCGCCCGTTTCAGACGACGCTTGATGTTGGCATCCACCACATAGAAGTCGATGAGCGGTGCAAAAATGTTCATCAGCAGAATGGCGAGCATCATACCCTCGGCATAACCGGGGTTGAGCACCCTGATCACAATGGCCAGCACACCGATCAGGAATCCGTAGATCCATTTACCGGCTTCGGTACGTGATGAAGTCACAGGGTCAGTTGCCATAAATACAGCTCCGAATGCGAAACCGCCTAAAGTGAGGTGGTAGTACCAGGGCATGTGTGCAATGGCTGTGTCAGGGCCGATAGCGTTGAATACCCAGGCCATCAGAGCGCCTCCGGTAAATACGGAGAGCATCACCTTCCAGCTGGCTACGCGTGTGATCAGCAAGAGCAGTGCACCGATTCCGATAGCGATGATTGATGTTTCACCGATAGAACCCGGCATCAGACCTACGATGGTATCCATAAAGGAGTAGGGCTGGCTGAATATATCGAGAATTTGCGCATCGGTGCCGCTCGCGGTGGCTACCTGACCAAGTGGGGTAGCGCCGGAGAAACCGTCTGCCACCGAACCGCTTCCCATACCGAAAGTGGCTTTGGTACGAACCCACACTGAATCACCAGACATAGATTGCGGATAGGCAAAGAAGAGAAAAGCGCGTGTTACCAGTGCCACGTTGAAAATGTTGAAACCGGTACCGCCAAATACCTCTTTGGCAAAAATCACTGCGAATGCGGTTGCCAGTGCAATCATCCAGAGCGGTGTGTCAACCGGTACAATCAGCGGAATAAGCATCCCTGTTACCAGAAAACCCTCCTGGACTTCCTCTTTACGGATTTGCGCTCCGGCAAATTCAATTCCCAGGCCTACAATGTATGATACCAGTACGATGGGAAGCACGGCCAGCAGACCGTAGAAAAACATGGTCCAGAAACCAGCATCGGGCATGCCGATGGCGTTATAGTGCTGGAAGCCCACGTTATACATACCAAACAGCAGGGCGGGAATTACGGCCAGCACCACTACAATCATTGTACGCTTGCTGTCCACTGCGTCGTGGATATGCGTACCGCTTTTCGATGTGGTGTTCGGGACAAAAAGAAAGGTCTCAAACGCATCGAAGGTAGAGTGAAGCTTCTCGAACTTGCCGCCGGGCAAAAAGTTCGGCTTAATTTTATCTACTAATTTTCTTAATGAACTCATTTTGAAATCTATTATGGATAAGATTGTTTTCTATATAATATATAATGACGTCGAAATCTTATTCAACCTCTTTTCTCATATCGTCGAGCGCAGCTCTTACAATAGCCTGCAGCGGCAGTTTGGAGGTGTCCACAAATTCGCAAAGTGCGAAATCTTCGGGTGCTACCTCATAGGCGCCCAACTGCTCCATGCGGTCAATGTTACGTGCCATCATCGATTTAATCAGATGTTCGGGCAGAATATCCATTGGGAAAACGCTTTCGTACTCACCCGACATAATGATTGAACGTGGACCACCCAGCATGCGGGCATCCCATTTGAATTTTTTGTTGGGTAAGAATTTGGTGAAGAACATGCTGCTGGCGCTAAATTTATTGAAGCGCGGCATAGCCCAGCCAAATAACTCGTGGGTCTGGCTGCCCTCGTCAATCACACTGATTTGTGAGTCGTAAGGGGTTAAATAGCCGTTTTCACTGATTTTTGTTCCGGAAAGCACGTTGCCACTAATATAGCGCAGCGGAATGTCTGATTTTTTCAGATTTCCTTTCACTATCTCGGCGATGCTGTTTCCTGCAATGGTTTCAAAGTATTGAGAATTCTCCACTTCAGGACCTGTGAGTGCCACCAGTTTGGTCATGTCCACCGTGCCGGTTTTCATGAAACGACCGATAATCGCAACATCCTGCACCTGCAGAGTCCATACGTTTTCGCCTTTGTTCACCGGGTCTATGTGGTTGATATGTACGCCCACATTGCCGGCCGGGTGATTACCTGTGAAAATGGTTGAATCAACCTCTTTAACCGCAGTGAAAATGGAGTCGGCTGATTTCAGGCCGAGGTGAATTTTAGCACCACTCACCTGTTTCAGCACCTGCAGTCCAGCCCGGAAATCATCCATACGCTCTTTCATCACATACTCATAATCGGGCGCCAGAGGGGCCGAATCAAAAGTGGAGATAAAGATAGCTTTGGGTGCTTTGCCGGGGTTGGCAATGATGTCGAAGGGGCGCTGTTTGATTAAAGACCAGAGTCCTGATTCAAGCAGCAGCGCTTTCAGGTCGTCGGCATTTTTAGCCGCACCGGTGTCAAATTTTAAATAATCGATTGTTGCATCTGCGTCAATTACGATGCTCATCACTTTTCTTCTCTCACCGCGAACCACTTCACGCACTTTGCCGCTAACGGGGCTTACGAATTTCATCGCTTCGTTGTTTTTATCATAAAAAACAGCCGAACCTGCCTGCAGTGTTTCACCACCTTTCACAAGCATTTTCGGCACGACGCCATGGTAGTGGTCGGGATTGATTTCAATGACGTTTGCATGCTTGACTTTGCTGGTTTTTGCTGTCGCAATACCATCAATTTTGATTTTCAAGCCTTTGCTGATTTTTATTGTGTTTGCCATCAAAAAGGGATTGTAAATTAATTTTATACTAAAACTTTGCAAAGATAAATTTTAAAATCCAATAAATAAAGATATATTTCGTCAATCATTGAATTTAAACGTTTTTTATCGGATAAAGTTCTCTTTTTTCTGATATTTTATTTTAATCATGCTTCTCTTTAACTGATTTCAGCTTCGGGAGCATCTGTTTTATGTTTTCTAACTGACAAAATCGGAATCAGAGCGCCAAAAAATAGCTGCTCAGATCTTGAAACGAACTGAATTTCAGATCGTACTTGTCAGTGTTTCCAAATCCGTAGTCTGCAAAAACGAACGGAATACCTGCCAGGGCTGTTTCACGGCTGTCAGAGTCGGTGTCGCCCACATAGACCGGTGCCTTGAGATCATGCGCGTCAATCAGCTGCTTCATATTCATATGTTTGGGCTGCATGTTTTGTCCGTGCTCGCGGTAATCTGTGATTAAATGTCTTGTTCCGGTGTGGTTCATAAAGTTAACCAGCCCGTCTTCCTCGCAGTTGCTGAGGAGAAAAATCCGGTACTTCTTTGACAGCTTCTCCAGACCCTCTAATACTCCGGGATAAATCAAAGGTTCGATATGTGGTATCAACCTTTGATACTCCTCAATCACCAGATCGAAAAGTTCGTCCTGCTTCACCTCATCTACGCCCGGAATAACTGCATTAAGCAGCTGGCGGGCCTCTTTGCCCATCAGTCCGAGCAGCTCTTCGCGGTTCACCCGCTTCTCAAAACCAAGCCTCTCCAGTCCGCTGTTCCACACTTTTACGTAGCTGTTTACATTGTCCCAAAGTGTGCCGTCCATATCAAAAATAAGGCTGTCTGTTTTTCTCAACATATTGTTCAAAATAGTTTTTTCTTGATAAATGTAGTCTGCCTTCACGGCAGTGATGCCAAATATACAACTTTCTCAAAAGAAAACAAGATAAAAAGTGTAAGATTTGGGTCTTATTTTGTAAAAGTCCGTTTTACTCTTTGGATAAAGCTCTCCGGAGCCTGCATCAGCAGCAGTGCAGCGGTGATAATCAGAATCCCGGCCACAGTGGGGAGGTCGGGGTTTTCACCTTTCACAAAGAGCCAGCTCAGAATGGTGCCGGTTACCGGAATCAGAAATTTCCAGATATTGAGTTCCGACACTTTTACCTGCGGACGGTTGAGCAGGCCGTACCAGATGGAGAATCCGGCCGATGAGATGACCGCCAGCCAGAGCAGGGCGCCCCAGAATTCAGCCGGAAAGCTGAATGACTGCGGCTTTTCGAAGATAAACGAGGTAATCAGCAGTAAAATTCCTCCCAGAATATGCGCAAAAGAGGTGAGCGCAAAAGGAGATATCTGATCCTCTTTTCGTTTGGAGAGCATGATGTTGGTGTAGCCGCCAATCAGGGTACTGGTGAGCAGCAAACCGACGCCGGTATAGAATGCGGGATTGTTGTCGCTCATTTTGCCTTTGGCCAGACTGATAAAAACAATGCCGGTGATACCCAGGGTGATAGCCACAATTTTTCGCAGGCTCATTTTCTCATTTTGCATGATATAATGCGCCATAATAGCCACCAGGAGTGGTCCCGAGCCGACTATAATGGCTGATGTGGCAGCAGGAACCTTGTTGATGCCCATAAAGAAAAGACCGTACTGAATATAGGTTTGCAGCAGGGCAAAAACAATCATAAAGCGCCAGTGCTTCAGCTCGTTGCGCCAGCTGATTCCTTTGATGCGCATGAAGGGTAGCAGCACCAGGCCGGCCAGCACAAAGCGCATACCCGACAACAGCATCGGGTCGGCATATTGCAAACCAATTTTGGCGCCTGCAAAGGCGGATCCCCATAGAAATGAGGCTATGATAGCACGGGTTCTCATTGATTGTTGTTTTTAGAAAAGCTTACAAAATTAGTCAATAAATAAACAACAGGCAAAATTTATTTTTGCCTGTTGTTCTTTATGGTTTAATTGTCAGGGGCTGCGGGTTTTCGCCGCAACTGCTGACAGGTTTTATCCGCATTTGGAGAAGCCGCAGCTCTTGCAGGTGAGGCAGCCTTCCTGATAGATCAGGGTTTTCTGTCCGCACTCGGGGCAAGCCTGGTTGGCAATCTCGGTACCGTCGGGGATATACTTTTTCAGTGCGCGCTCCACACCCACTTTCCAGGTATTAATAGATTCGCTGTCGAGCTGCAGACCCGATACCAGTTTGATCACCTGATCAATTGGCATGCCGTAGCGCAACACGCCTGAAATCAGCTTGGCGTAGTTCCAGAACTCTTTGTCAAACTTGTAGGAGAGGCCCTCCACGGTAATCTTAAATCCGCGTTTGTTGGTAAACTGGAAGTCGTAGCGGCTGGAGCCGTCCTCTTCCGGAACCTTGATGATTTTACCTTCGGTTACCGATTTGGGAAGCATAATTCCGTCATCGTCATCGGCGATACCGGTGAAAATCTCATAGGGACGATCATCTTTCAGTCCCACAAAGGCGATCCACTTGTCTTTGTTGTTTTGGAAACGAACAATGTCGCAATGGAGTTCTGTGGGTCTCACCAGCGGCTCGTCAATTTCGTCGTAGCAGATCTGCCCGTCGGCATCAACTTTAGCTTTGGACTCTTTTTTCTCCTCTTTGGCAGCCACCAGAACACCGGAGCGGGAGCCGTCGCGATACACGGTCACACCTTTACAGCCCACTTTCCAGGCCTCTTCGTAAAGTTTGCCAACCATCTCTTCGCTAACGTCGGAAGGGAGGTTGATGGTTACGCTGATGGAGTGGTCCACCCATTTCTGGATGCGGCCCTGCATCTGTACCTTTTTCAGCCAGTCCACTTCGTTGGCAGTAGCCTTGTAGTAAGGTGATTGTGCTACCAGTTTATCTACTTCCTCCTTGGTGTAGCGCTTGGTGGTTGAGATGCCGTTGGCTTCCATCCAGGTCACAAATTTATGGTGGAAAACCACATACTCTTCCCAGGAGTCTCCGTTTTCATCCACAAAGTCAACCACTACGTTTTTGTCGCTCGGATTCACTTTGCGACGGCGGGTGTAAACAGGCATAAATACCGGTTCAATTCCCGAAGTGGTCTGAGTCATGATGCTGGTGGTGCCCGTTGGTGCGATGGTGAGACAAGCGATATTACGGCGTCCGTATTTCACCATATCTTCATACAGTTTGGGGTCAGCCTCTTTCAGACGGAGGATATATGGGTTGTTGGCTTCACGCTTGGAGTCGTAAATTTCGAAAGAGCCACGCTCTCTGGCCATATTTACTGAAGAGCGGTAAGCGGCCAGTGCCACTGCGCGGTGAACTTTCTCTGAGAAATCAGTAGCCTCGTTGGTGCCGTAGCGCAGTCCGAGAGCAGCGAGCATATCGCCTTCAGCGGTGGTACCTACGCCGGTGCGACGACCCTGTGAGGTTTTAGTTTTGATTTTCAGCCAGAGTGAACGCTCTGTGTTTTTGATCTCTTCGTTCTCAGGATCGGAGTCAATTTTCTCCAGAATCTTGTCGATTTTCTCCATCTCCAGGTCGATGATGTCGTCCATCACGCGCTGGGCTACCTGCACATGCTTGTCGAAGAGTTCAAAGTCAAATTCAGCCTGTGGGGTAAACGGATTTTTCACATATGAGTAAAGGTTTACCGCCAGCAAACGGCAGCTGTCGTAGGGGCAAAGTGGAATTTCGCCGCAAGGGTTGGTCGATACGGTTTTGTAGCCGAGGTCGGCGTAGCAATCCGGCACCGATTCACGGGTGATAGTGTCCCAGAAGAGCACTCCCGGTTCAGCCGATTTCCAGGCATTGTGTACAATTTTTTTCCAGAGAGCAGGTGCGTCGGTCTCTTTTTTGTACCAGGGCTTTTTGCTCTCGATAGGATATTGCTGAATGTAAGGTTTGTTTTCGGTAACCGCACGCATAAAATCATCATCAATTTTTACCGAAACGTTGGCGCCGG
>CAYPPC010000114.1:4662-9403 GCA_964412435.1 uncultured Paludibacter sp. | reverse complement strand
ATATTCACTTTGCCTACAAGCGGCAGGGTAATCTCGCCTTTCTCGTTGATAGTGTAGGTGTAAAGCTCGGTGTAATCGTCGGAGTCATCCAGGTTCATCATATTCATTGACTGAATGTTACCGTTGATTAAAATGTTGGTGTAAACATCAGGGGAGTAGATGCGGATATACACTTTATCGTACGGAGCCAATATATACTCTTCGTAACCGATGCTTGCATCATATGCAGGGATTGGTCCGCTTGGCTTTTGAAGATAATTCGTCTGCTTGCTGGTGATGCAGGAACTGAAGACAGCAAGAAATGCTACAAGAATGATTGAGTGTGTTAGCTTTTTCTGCTTTTGTTTAAACTTTATCATAATTTAATAAGGTCAAAAATTTCGACAAAGATATTGAAAATTATATTTAAAATCAATAGAAAATAGAATGTTAAATGAAATATCTTTAATTAACGGGGGATTTTGTCTTTTTGAAAGCCCTTTAAAGAAAATTTGTTTCCAAACAGCTTAAAACAGTTCAGGCAAGATTCCCACCACCTTATAAAATAACAAAGGCTTCAAACATTTGTTCAAAGCCTTTGAGATAAATTGATAATATTTCACAATTTATTTTCCTTGTTCGAGAAGCAGTGTGCGTGTTGGCAGGTCACTTACTTCTGACGGACCGAAGTATTGGATAGGTCCGGGATAAATAAAGTCTGAATTATGGTCAGCCCATCTTTCACGGTTTGCTTCAAAGAATTTGAAGGGTGCACCATCCAGACGAACAAGCGCTTTTTGAATAACCGGTTTCATTTCACCGTGGCGACGCTCCATATTCATCATCATGGTGATGGGAACACCGGCTGCCTGCCATTCGCTGGCGGGTGAAGTGAGGTTTTTTACACAAGCCATATAGCCTGTTTTACCTTCGTAGATCAATGATGAAGCTACAATTCCGAGGGAATAGGTGTAGTCAGCATCGAAGTTGGAAGGAATAGCGCAACGGCCTTCGTAACCAAAGAAGTGGTTGATAGCCGAGAATCTTCCTTTATATTTACCTTCAGCTTTCAGCTGAGCCAGACGCTTACCTACCATTTCGATAAGAAGTTTTTCAGTCTCAATTTGTGAAACCTGAACGTTTCCGTGCGGGTCACGGTCCAGAGTCAGCTGACGGGCAATAGCTTTCGGAAGACTGCGGAACACCGTGTTGCTTTCCGGAGTAAGAATACTCTTAACAAATTCGCGTTGCTCTTCGTCTGATGACATCAGGTTGAAATCGTCGTTGGCTGCAAGCAGATCGTTCAGCTCGGCAATCAGTTTCTTCATAGCCGGGATAAACTCAATCAGTCCTTCCGGAATCAGAATTGTACCGAAGTTCAGTCCGTGGTCTGCACGGTTCACAATAATTTCAACAATATACTCAACAACATCATTGAGTGTCATGTTTTTAGCTTCAATTTCTTCAGAGATAAGCGTTACGTTAGGCTGGCTTTGCAGGGCGCACTCCAGAGTGATGTGCGATGCGGAGCGACCCATCAGGCGGATGAAGTGCCAGTATTTTTTAGCTGAGCTGGCATCACGCTGGATGTTACCGATAAGCTCGGAGTACACTTTACAGGCGGTGTCAAAGCCGAAAGAGGCTTCAATCATCTCGTTTTTCAGGTCACCGTCAATTGTTTTAGGACAACCGATTACCTGGATTCCTGCGTTTTGTTGTTTGTAGTATTCGGAGAGAATAAGCGCGTTGGTGTTTGAGTCATCACCACCGATAATTACAATCGCTTTAATTCCCAGTTCGTTACAGATCTCGCGACCTTTTTCATACTGCTCTACCTCTTCCAGTTTGTCGCGGCCAGAGCCGATAATATCAAAACCACCGGTATTGCGGTACTCATCGATAATTTCTTCAGTCAGTTCAATATAGTTGTGGTCAACCAATCCTCTCGGGCCATCCAGAAAACCGTAAAGTTTGCTGTTGGGATTCGATCTTTTTAATCCGTCAAAAATACCACAGATTACGTTGTGACCGCCGGGAGCCTGTCCGCCGGAGAGAATTACTCCAACATTAACAGCTTCATAGTCTTTGGCTTCTCCTTTTTCAAAAGAGAGTAGAGGTTTACCGTAATTATTCGGGAAAAGCTCTTTAATGTCGGCCTGGTCTTCAACAGATTCTGTTGCTTCACCTTCAACGATTTTCACATTACCTTCAAGTGCAACGGGCATTTTAGGCTGATAGCTCGCACGTGCAATTTGAAGGGGGCTTTTAGTCATTGCTTTCATTGTGTAAATAATAAAAATTTATGATTTATAATTTGTTGATTTTCAGTTTGTTCTTAAATTTCAAAATGGGACCGCAAAAATAATGAAAAAAAACGAGAATAAAGAGAAAACCTATCTGATTTAAGTGATTTTTATGGATTTATGTAAAAATATAAAAGAAGACCTGCCCGTGGTAACACTTTTTGTAGTACCTTTGTCCCCGATTTAATAAAAACAACTGCGCGTTGCGGGTGAAGATCTGAAAATTACTGACTTAATGGAGGTCAGCAGCATATCTTTTCGAGAAGGTACACGTTTCCCGGTAGTGGGAGCTTTTTTAATTTTTATTCAGTGTTTAATGACTGAATAGTTTAATTTGGTGGGTATCGGATTTCTGCTCTAAGCGTGTACTAATTCAAAATTAACAGATGACATTTAATGAACTAAACTTAATTGACGAGCTGCAAAAGGCTGTCAATGAGCTTGGTTTTGAGCAGGCTATGCCCGTTCAAAGCCGGGTTATTCCCTTTGTAATTGATGAAACCGCTGATTTGGTTGCCCTGGCGCAAACCGGTACCGGTAAAACAGCTGCCTTTGGTTTGCCCATTCTGCAGCTGGTGAATGCTGATCTGAAATCGACTCAGGCGCTGGTGCTTGCACCTACCCGGGAGCTTTGCATTCAGATAAGTAAGGATTTGAAAGACTACGCCAAATACATTCCGGCACTTCGTGTTGTGCCTGTATATGGCGGTGAGGACATCCGCAAGCAGCTCAAGGAGCTTGACAGAACGCCGCAGGTGATCGTGGCTACCCCCGGAAGATTGATTGATTTGATGGAGCGCCGTAAGGTGAAGCTGGACAGTGTTGAGTACCTGGTGCTTGATGAGGCAGATGAGATGCTGAATATGGGATTCAAAGAAGAGATAGAGAGAATTCTGACCGATACTCCCGAAACCCGAAGAACTATGATGTTTTCGGCCACTATGCCGGACGGGATCAGACGTATTTCTCAAAACTACATGAAAGATTTTGTTGAGATCTCTGTGGGTGAGAGAAATGCCGGAACTGCCAATGTGAAGCATATATATTATATGATCCGGGCGCGTAACCGCTATCTGGCACTGAAACGGATTGTTGACCACAACCCGGATATATATGGTATTGTATTTTGCCGTACCCGGCAAGAAACCAAAGATGTGGCCGATAAGCTGATGCGCGATGGTTACAATGCGGATGCACTGCATGGCGATCTGTCGCAGCCTCAGCGGGATAATGTGATGCAGAAGTTTCGCATCCGGAATATCCAGCTACTTGTGGCTACTGATGTGGCTGCCCGAGGGCTGGATGTGGATGACCTGAGTCACGTAATCAATTATAACCTGCCGGATGATGTGGAGATTTACACCCATCGCAGCGGGCGTACCGGTCGGGCTAATAAAACCGGAGTTTCCATTTCGCTCATACATACCAAAGAGAAATTTAAAATTAAAGCTGCCGAGAAAACTTTGAAACAGAAATTTGAACAGCAGCGAATTCCTAACGGGCTTGAAATCTGCAGCAAGCAGCTTTTTTACCAAATTAACCGGATGCAGCATGTGGCGGTGAATGAGGAGCAGATTGAACCTTTTATGGCGCAGATTACCAGTCAGCTGGAATATTTGTCGAAAGAAGAGCTTTTGAAGCGTTTTGTGTCGCTGGAATTTAACCGTTTCCTTGATTACTATAAAAATGCAGAGGATTTGAATGTGGATTCGGATCATGGAAATGAAGATGAAGGAGGCCGGAACCGCCGGAAAAGTGGTAAGCGGGTCAATATGAAGATCAATGTCGGAAGTAAAGATGGCATGAACCCCGCCCGGATTTTAGGGATTATCAATAGTGCCACCAATGATAAATCTATTTCGGTGGGTGGAATTGAAATTGCCAAAAACTACAGCTTTTTTGAGGTATTCGAGGATCAGCGGGATAAAATCCTGCAATCTTTTGATAATCTCTCAGAGTTTAGAGTCGCTCCCGCAAAAGGCGGACGTGCGGCCGGCAGAGCGGAATCTTATATGGAGTCAGCCGGACGAAAAAGCCGTCCGCAGGGAAGAGGACGTGAAAACGGGGAGTATAGAAGGAAAAAAACGAATCAGCAGTCACAAGGATATTCTAATTCAGAAAAACCGTGGCGCAGAGGTAGAAGATAAGATCGATTTCTGGGAAAAGCTGTAATATTTGCAATGATTTGCTTTTTTTGTAAAAATGCATGTTGATATAAAGATTTATATTTTGTAATTTTGTCAGTTGAGACTGACAGAACTGTCAGTTTGATTTAACAGACTCAATATGAAACAAGCAGAGTTACAAACAGTAAAACAGCGTTTTGGTATAATCGGTAATTCAGATGCCCTGAACCGTGCTATAGATATAGCCGTGCAGGTGGCGCCTACCGATCTGGCTGTGTTGATAACCGGAGAGAGCGGAGTAGGGAAAGAGAATTTCCCACAAATTATTCACGC
>CAYPPC010000114.1:2488-4652 GCA_964412435.1 uncultured Paludibacter sp. | reverse complement strand
CTATAGCCACCGGAAACATGGACCTTATATTGCCGTAAACTGCGGTGCCATTCCCGAAGGAACAATAGATTCTGAGCTGTTTGGTCATGAAAAGGGAGCATTTACGGGAGCTACGGCAGATCGTAAAGGTTATTTTGAGGTGGCTGATGGGGGTACTATTTTTCTGGATGAGGTAGGTGAGCTGCCTCCGGCAACTCAGGTCAGGCTACTTCGTGTGCTCGAAGCGGGCGAGTTTATTAAAGTGGGTTCTTCAAAGACTCAGAAAACCAATGTTCGTGTGGTGGCTGCCACCAATGTGAATGTGCAGCAAGCCATTCGCGACGGAAAATTCCGGGAAGACCTCTATTATCGTCTTAATTCGGTGCCTATCTTTGTGCCGCCCCTGCGCGATCGACGCGAAGATATTCATCTTCTGTTTCGGAAATTTGCCGCTGATTTTGCCGATAAATATAATATGCCGCCGGTGCGTTTGACTGAAGATGCCATCCGGGTGCTTTCGGATTATTACTGGAATGGTAATGTGCGTCAGCTGAAAAATATAACAGAGCAGATTTCTGTTATCGAACAGAACAGAGAGATCAATGCAGCCATTCTGAAAACCTATCTTCCACATGAAAACATGGAGAAGTTGCCGGCTGTGGTGCGAAAAAATAATTTTGAAGAGCGTAGTTTTCATAACGAACGGGAAATTCTTTACCAGGTGCTGTTTGATATGAAAAAAGATATTGCAGACCTGAAAAAGGTGGTGAATGATCTGAGTTCGGGACAAATTCCGGCAGGTGCTGAAGTGAGTTACACACCAACCATTATTCGCGGTGATCACTTTGACTCTTCCCGCAGTGTGCTCGACCGGGATCTGAGTAGCAAATATGAAGATCTTGAAGAAGCTGAAACTGTTCATGATGTGGAGTACTATAAAGAAGAAGAGCCCAAAACCCTGGCGGAAATGGAGCGGGAGATGATTATCCGGGCACTTGAAAAGCATAAAGGGAAGCGAAAAGCTGCTGCTGATGAGCTGCAGATATCGGAAAGAACACTCTATCGTAAAATTAAAGATTACGATATTGAAGCTTAAGTTGCATGTGAAATTATAGAAAAATAAATGATGAGACAGCTTAAATATGTCACTTTAAAAGTACTTGCATTTCTGTTTGCCGGTCTGGCATTCAACAGTTGTACTGTTAAATACAGTTTCAGTGCCGGTTCTGTAGATTATTCCAAATACAGTACCATCTCCATTGTTGACTTTCCAAACAATGCCGAGCTGGTTAACCCAATGCTTGCACAGACCTTTACCGAAATGTTGCGGGATAAATACACGCGCCAGACTAAGCTTACTGTTATAAAAGATGGGGGTGACATGCATATTGAGGGTGAAATTGTGGGATATCAGCTGCAGGCTATGGCCATTAGTGCCGATACCTACGCAGCTGAAACAAAGCTTACGCTGACAATTAATGTGCGGTTTATGGACGCAAAAAACCCGGAGAACGATTTTGATGATAAGCGATACTCGGCCCATCAGATTTTTGATAGCGGTCGTATGCTGGCTGATGTGGAAGAGGAGCTGATAGATTTTCTGGTGAAAGAGATCATAGACAATATATATAATGACACGGTAGCCCGATGGTAGAATGAATTTTGAAGATTTTTTTAAATATCTGAATCAACCCGGGGAGATTGGGAGTGATATGCAAAAGGAGCTGGGTGAGCTGGTTCGGCAATATCCCTATTTCAACCCCTTGCGGTGGGCTTATCTGAAATCTTTGCACAGCACTGACAGCATCTATTTTGACACGGAGTTAAAAAAGTCATCCGCTTACGCTACAGATCGTCGTCAGCTATATTATTTTATTTTTCCGGAGGAGAACAGTGCCGGAGCCAAGGAGTTTCAGCGAAATGAAGGTTCGGGTAGTTACTTTGATATGATGGACAGCCTTGAGAGAAGAGGTGAGTCTGATAATGTGTCGCTGAGCCGGCTGGCAGCCAGGCTGAAGGATGCGCGGGAAAAGTTGAGTGATACGGAAGAGCAGGGGGAGGCCGAAGTTGCAGTCTCCGTGGCGAAGCCGGCAGAACTGGCAGAGGTGAAAGATATATCGGCCATGCCTGCTTTCAGGGCCAGGGAGAGTGAAGCGAAACAGTTGATTCGGGAGAGAAAATATCA
>CAYPPC010000114.1:1090-2478 GCA_964412435.1 uncultured Paludibacter sp. | reverse complement strand
ATATTTGATTAATCCAAAAAAAAGTATTTACTTTGCAGACCAAATTCGATTTTTAAGGAAAATAGTAGAAAAACAAACATAAACAGAGATAGAAACATGTTGATTACATTAGGTATTTTAATTATTTTAATCGCTATCTTGCTTGTACTTATTGTACTGGTTCAAAACTCAAAAGGTGGTGGTCTGGCAGCAGGATTCCAATCTTCAAACCAGATTATGGGAGTGAGAAAAACAACTGACTTCCTCGAAAAAGCAACCTGGGGACTGGCCGGTGCGTTAATTGTATTATCAATATTTGCAGTTGGTCTGGGTTCATCCAGACAAAGTGTTGGCAACAACGACTCAATGATTAAAGAGCAGTCGGCCGATATTGAGAAACAGATGCAGCAAGGTTTTGCAGTTCCAAACTTCGGAGAAGTTCCCGAAGCAACAGAGGAAGCAGATAACTAAGTAAATCTGTATATAGAGATTAAAGACGTATCAAACCTCATTTGATACGTTTTTTGTTTCCTGCTTCAACATATATTCTTTTGCAAGAACAATTTTCACCGGGAGATCATTATAAAGTAAGGACTATTAATTAATTCGATTTATTTAGAGATATGATTCCATTGGAATTGAGTTATATTGATATTTTAGACTATCTGGGTACTTTTGCTTTTGCTATTAGTGGTATTCGACATGCAGCTTCGAAGCGTTTCGACTGGTTCGGTGCTTACATTGTCGGCTTAGTAACTGCCATTGGTGGAGGAACCACCCGGGATTTGTTGTTAGGTATCACCCCTTTCTGGATGACACAACCCTCCTATGTCATTATAACCGGAATAGCACTTCTGTTTGTTATCGGTTTTGGCAAATGGGTGGTGCGGCTCAATTATACCATTTTTCTTTTCGACGCCATTGGGCTTGGACTGTTTACGGTGGTAGGAATTGACAAAGCGATTGAAGCCGGATTTACCCCCTGGGTAGCCATTGCTATGGGGATGGTGACAGGTTCGGTAGGTGGTGTGATTCGTGACGTGCTGATTAATCAGGTGCCGCTTATATTGCGGAAAGATATTTACGCCATGGCCTCGATACTGGGAGGGATGATCTATTTTGGTTTGCTGTATTTTGATGTTTCGCCTGTCGTAACACAAACTGTCAGCCTGGTGTCAGTTATTTTAATAAGGGTTTTAGCGGCACATTATCATATCGGACTCCCGACGCTGCGTGAGAGTGAAGGAAGCAGCTGAGAAAGTGCCGTTTCAAAAAATTAAAGAAAATGATTCAAATTGATGATACAATTATAAGTCTCGATCTGCTCGAAGAGCGCTTTGTGTGTGAACTTACCTCCTGCAAAGGTATTTGCTGTGTGGAGGGGGATGCCGGTGCTCCGTTGGAGGATG
>CAYPPC010000114.1:0-1080 GCA_964412435.1 uncultured Paludibacter sp. | reverse complement strand
AAAAACTGGAAGAGGTTCTGCCAATAATCTGGGAAGATCTTCCGGCAAAATCCCGCAAGGTAATTGAAAAACAGGGTGTTTTTTATATTGATGATGATGGCGAGCCCGTAACATCTATTGTTGGCAAAAAAGAGTGCGTTTTCGCCTATAAAGAGAAGAGCGGAATCTGGAAATGTGCTATTGAAAAAGCTTACCGTGAAGGTAAAACAGACTTTTATAAGCCAATATCTTGTCATTTATATCCTGTGCGACTGCAAAAAATGCGCGATTTGCTTTCGGTGAACGTGCATTACTGGGAGGTTTGTTTCCCTGCGCGGGCTTACGGTTCAAAGTTAAATGTACCTGCCTATAAGTTTCTGAAAGAGCCACTGATCCGCCGTTTTGGCGAAGCCTGGTACGAGCAGCTTGAAATTGCAGCCCGGGAGCTGAAAGAGCAGGGGATGATTAAATAGCTTGTTTGCTGATGATTGAGATAATCACCATAGGCGATGAACTGCTCATTGGGCAGGTGACGGATACCAACTCTGCCTGGATGGCTGTTGAGCTGAATAAGGCAGGTTACCGCATTTCGCAAATCAGCACCGTTACCGATAAGGGTGATGCGATCCGGAGAGCGCTTGAGTTGGCTTTGAGCCGCAGCGAGGTGGTTTTGCTCACCGGCGGTTTGGGCCCGACTAAAGATGATATAACCAAAACGACGCTTGCTGAGTTTTTTAATAGCCGGCTTGTTTTTGATGAGTCAGTTTACCAAAATATAGAGCGACTGTTCAGCAATCGCTCTCTGCCGATTAATGAGCTCACGCGGCTTCAGGCTATGGTGCCCGAGAACTGCGAAGTAATTCAGAATTTGGTGGGAACCGCTCCGGTGCTTCTTTTTGAGCAGGAGGGAAAAATGGTGGTTTCAATGCCCGGTGTACCTTTCGAAATGAAAAAGAGCATGACCGAAGAGATTATTCCGAGAATAAGGAGTCGGTTTAAGGGGCAGTCTGTTCTGAATAAAACAGTGCAGGTGACAGGATATGGCGAGTCTTTGCTGGCCATGAAGATTGAAGAGTGGGAGGCTGCGTTGCCTGAGCATAT
>CAYPPC010000113.1:2666-9425 GCA_964412435.1 uncultured Paludibacter sp. | reverse complement strand
CCCAGTTGCCCTCTTCTGTGTAAAACTTCATGGCAAAACCACGAATATCGCGCTCGGCATCAGCTGCACCGCGTTCACCCGCCACAGTGGAGAAGCGTACAAACATCTCTGTTTTCTTACCAATTTCAGAGAATAGCTTCGCTTTGGTATATTTTGTAATATCATCAGTAACGGTGAAAGTTCCGAATGCACCCGAACCTTTGGCGTGCATGCGTCGCTCGGGAATCACCTCCCGGTCAAAATGAGCCAGTTTTTCTAAAAACCATACATCCTGCAGCACCATCGGGCCGCGAACTCCGGCAGTCATCGAATCCTGATTGTTGCCAACAGGTGCACCAGCAACCGTTGTCATCTTTTTCTGATTCTCACTCTGTCTTTTTCTTTTAATCTCTTCTGCGTTCATCATTTATTGTTTTAAATAGGGTTTATATAAAGGATAGTTATTTTTCTTCATTAACAGCAGTTTCATCTTTGAATTTTCCCTGAATTTCTACACTGATTGTCTCCACATCAAAGTTTTCAATCCCTTTTTTCAGGAAATATTCTCTCAGAATACGATCCAGCTCCGGATCATGATAATCTTCGATACGACTTTCGTTGCTGTTTACCAAATGGTGATGATGCCGACTCTCAGCATCTACCCGCATAGTGCCGCTTCGTGTTTTCACTTTACCCAGCACTTCTTTTTCATAAAAAAGATCTACCGTCCGGTAAATGGTGGCGGTAGAAATATGAGTGTTGCCCCGCTGAACTGCTTCGATGATATCTTCCATCAAAGGGTGCGGAGCCAGGCTCATCACAGCTTCAAGTATCGCTAAGCGCTGTGGCGTTATTCGTAAACCTGCCTTCTTTAATCTCTCTTCTAATCTGCACATAGTCTCTTTAGTCAAAAATTCATCTTAGGTGATAATTATTCCTATATAGTAAACATATTCAACAGAGAAATGTTTTCACTTTAACGAGATAATTTGTTAAACAAGTGTAATTACCGGAATGTGCTGTTTCAATCTCACTCTAAGATGGAGTTGTGGAGACATTACAGGCTAAGCTTTGGGATAAATTTTGTACCTTTGTACCTTCAAAAAAAAAATCAAATGATGTATCTGAACAAAAAAATAGCAAAAGGAATTTTCTATGTAGGAGTTAATGACCGGCTCACAAGCAAGTTTGAAAATATGATTCCCCTCACTCAGGGTGTATCCTACAATGCCTATCTGATTGTTGATGAAAAAGTTGCCTTGATTGACACGGTAGAGATGTCCTACGGTGATATTTTTATTGATAAAATTCAGTCGCAACTGGGCGACCGCCAGTTAGATTATCTGGTAATCAATCATATGGAGCCCGATCACTCCGGATCAATCAGCCTTATTCGTCAATATTACCCACAGGTTACGATTGTCGGCAACAAAAAGACACTCGAAATGCTCTACGGCTATTACGGAATTGATGAAAATGTGCTTGAAATTGCTGATGCCGAAACGCTTTCTTTGGGAGAGCACAGCCTGCAGTTTTATATGACACCGATGGTACACTGGCCGGAAACTATGATGACTTACGAAGTGAGTCAAAAGGTGCTCTTCTCGGGTGATGCTTTCGGATCGTTTGGAACACTCGACGGCGGTGTGATGGATCACGAAATGGATCTGGAAAAGTACTGGCCGGAAATGTACCGGTATTACGCCAACATTGTGGGTAAATATGGTTCACCGGTGCAAAAGGCACTAAAAAAACTGATGCCTTTAGAAATTGATATAATCTGCTCCACCCACGGCCCGGTATGGAAAGAAGAGGTGCCGAAAACCTTAGAAATTTATGATCGCCTGAGTCGCTATGAAGGTGAAGAGGGTGCTGTGATTATGTACGGCTCCATGTATGGAAACACCGAGCGCATGGCTGAAGCTGTGGCTGAAGGTCTGGTGCAAAACGGAATCAAAAAAGTGGTTATGCACAATGTCTCCAAATCGGACGCATCGGTGATTCTCAGCGATATTTTTAAATATAAAGGCCTTGTAATCGGAAGCCCCACCTACTGCAACGACCTGCATCCCGAAATCTCATCGATGCTGCAGAAAATCGAACTGCGCACTATCCGCAACCGCGACTTTGCTTTCTTCGGCTCCTTCTCCTGGGCCGGTGTGGTGAAAAGAAGGCTGTCGGAATTTGGAGAAAAGATGAAATGGCGTGTGATTGATGATGGAGTTGAAGAGAAAATGGGCCTGAAAGAGAGCAACTATTTAGCCTGCATCGAAACAGGCAAAAAACTGGCTGAACTGATTCGAATGCCAGAAACAGAAACGGATGACTGCCACTAAAACAGGAGGATTTTGAAATGGAAGAACTTACATTAATAACACCATCCGTACTCTTTTCGGCGGTGTCGCTAATATTACTCGCTTACACTAACCGTTTTCTGGCTTACACCTCTTTGGTGCGCACACTGAAAGAGCAATATCTCGAAGACAAATCAAGAATCACCATAGCGCAAATTGAAAACCTGAAAACGCGTCTGCGGCTCACCCGCCGGATGCAGCTTTACGGAGTTTCGAGCCTCTTGCTCTGTGTGGCCACCATGTTTTTGATCTACGTGGGATGGCAACATATCGCAGTGGCTGTTTTTGGAATAGCCTTGATTTTACTGATTATGTCGCTCACCCTCTCAGTGTGGGAAATCAATATCTCCTCCAAGTCGATACAGATTCACCTGAGCGATATGGAGAAATAAAATCTGACCGGAGCACTTTGCGCATCGGAAAAATTAGAATTATTAAGCGTGCCGTATGAGATTGGCGCGCTTTTTTCTTATCTTTGTCTTTTGCTAAACCGTTCAAAATGAATCAGGATATGTTTAATAACCACGGATTTATCAAAGTAGCCGCTGCCATTCCCGAAGTTCGGGTAGCTGACTGCGATTTCAACATTCAAAATATGGCAGCGATGGTGAAGAAGGCTGAAATGGCCGATGCTGAGCTTATCTGCTTTCCGGAGTTGAGTATCACATCTGCTTCCTGTGGCGATCTTTTTTTAAATAATGAGTTGCTGAGCAGGGCCGAAGAATCCCTAAAAAAGCTATTGGAACTCGTATTCCCCTACGAAATAACCGGCATCCTGGGCATGCCCGTTAAAGTAGAAAGCCGACTATACAACTGTGCGGTGGTCTTTTATCATGGCTTGATACAAGCGGTAATACCACAAACAAATGTTTCCGAAAAAAATGCACGATGGTTCAGCAGTGGTGCCGGTTTAGAGAAACGAAACATTGAGCTTGCCGGACAAGAGACCATCTTTGCCGAAAAAGTTATTTTCCGTGGTGAAAATTACAGTTTTGCCATTGAAGTGGGCAACGACAGTGCTGCACCGCAACCACCGGCCGTGGCTGCAGCAGCTGCAGGAGCAGATATTCTGTTTCAGATAGCTGCCAATCCGGAATTTGCCGGACAGCATCAACCACTGCGAAACAAGGTTCTGACACAAACGGAGCATTTGCAAATAGCCACCGTTTACAGCTCTGCCGGCTACGGCGAATCAAGCACTGACACAGTTTCCACCGGAAACATTCTGATTGCTGAAACGGGCGAAATGATTGCTGAAAGCAAGCGATTCGATCTGGAGCCTCAGCTGATTATGACCGAAATAGACATCGAAAAAACACAGGCCGGCAAACTAAGAAACAAGGCTTTTCACAGAGCTGATTCCTCCGGTTTCACTGAAATGAAAGTGGAATATGTGCGGATGCAAGACTTTGAGCTGAGCAGAAAAATTGCTCCCCACCCCTTTCTTCCTGCTGATGCAGAGAAAGACAGCTACTTCAAGGAAGTGCTTGCTATTCAGGCCACCGGCCTGGCCAGGCGCTGGCAGCATACGGGATTGAAAAACCTGGTGATTGGTGTTTCCGGCGGACTCGACAGTACGCTTGCACTCCTGGTTTGTGCTGAAGCTGCCGACAAACTGGGCTATGACCGAAAACAGATCCTGGGAGTTACCATGCCGGGGTTCGGTACCACCGGCCGCACCTATAACAACGCTATTGAGCTGATGAAGTCACTTAGAATCAGCACTCGCGAAATTTCCATCAAGGAGGCAAGTTTGCTCCATTTCCGGGATATCGGACATGACCCGGAACAACATGATGTGACCTACGAAAATGTGCAGGCACGCGAAAGAACTCAGATTCTGATGGATCTCGCCAACAAAGATAATGGTCTGGTTGTAGGCACCGGCAACATGTCAGAAGTGGCACTTGGGTGGAGCACCTACAGCGGTGATCACATCTCTATGTACGCTGTGAATATCGGTGTTCCCAAAACCCTGGTTCGGGCGCTCACCAGCTGGATTGCCCAAAACAGAGAAGAGAAAACCTCACAGATATTGCACGATATTTTAGACACTCCAATCAGTCCCGAGCTGCTTCCTTTTGATGATAAAGGGGAGATTAAACAGAAAACTGAAGATGTAATCGGACCTTATGAGCTGCACGATTTCTTTCTCTATTACTTAGTAAAATATGGCTTTGGAGTAAATAAAATATACTATCTGGCGCAACATGCATTTGAGGGTATTTATAGCCCCGAGGAGATCAAAACCCGACTCTCCACCTTCTTGCGTCGCTTTGTGCAGCAGCAATTCAAACGTTCCTGCTCGCCCGACGGTCCGCAGGTGACTGAGATTTCACTTTCGCCCCGCGGTGGTTGGGTGATGCCGAGCGATGCCCATAATTTTTTTAAGGATTTGATTTGATATGTTAGAGAACACTTATTATAACAATACACTGCAGGACTGGCTGATATCACTGACTATTCTGGTCGTTGCGCTGTTTATTAATCTTGCTATTTCGCTGATTAACCGCCGCTATCTGCAACGGCTGGCCGACAGAACCAAAACTCAGCTCGACAACATTCTCGTAAACACCCTGGAGACTCCGCTCAAAGTGGGTATCATTCTGATTGCCGTTTGGGTGGCCCTGCACCGGCTCAGCCTGAGTCCGGCTTTTGATGAGTGGCTCTACAAAGCCTACAGAATTCTCGCTGTGCTCAATGTTACCTGGTTTGTTGTACATATGATCAATGGTGTTTTGAGTGAGTTTTTTCATAAAAGAAATGAGCAGCGCACTAAAAACCAGCGGGAAGAGCAATATAACAAACATCTGATTAAAATCATTCAGAAAGTTTCCTCTTTTATTGTCTGGACCATTGGTCTGATAACGGCACTGAACAACGCTGGTCTGGAGCTGAAAGCAATTTTGGGGACGCTCGGTATTGGTGGTATAGCCATTGCACTGGCTTCGCAGGATACGGTAAAAAACGTTTTTGGAGGTTTCACTGTTATTCTCGACGGTACTTTTCGCATCGGCGAGCGCATTCAGGTAGGCAACATCGAGGGTGAGGTGGAGGATATTGGAATTCGCAGCACTAAAATAAGAGACAAAAACCGCCAGCTAATCACCATTCCCAACTTCAAAGTGGTGGAAGGCGCCATTATCAACACCAGTGCCGCCACGCGCAAGCAGATTACCGGTAAGCTGCATCTGACCGGAAAAAACAGTCCTGAAAAGCTGGAACAGGCGATTGAGATTTTCAAAGATATTTTGAAAGAGAACAACAACATCGCCCGGACCGGATCAGCCATCTATCTGAGCGAAATCGGTCAATCCTCGCTTCTGCTTGAGTTTAGCTATTACGTAACCCGCCCGTCTGCTGCAAAATCTGTGGTGAATGACATTAATTTGGAAGTTCTAAAACAGTTTGCTGCTGCCGGCATAGAGATGAAATAACATGGAAAGTCTGAGCAAAAAAAACATCCTCGATACTCTCGAAAAATCAGCCGGCCGGCAAAAAGATGCCCCCGGTAACGAGCCATTAATAATTGTACCGATGAGTGAAAGCGAACGCAGCAGCCTGCTGCTCCACTATTGCTTTGCATCCGGACTTTATGGAGAAATGTTGCTTGCCTGGAGCGAGCAGGGACTTTGCTTTTTAGGTTTTACGGAAGACCGCGAAACAGCACTCCGGGATCTGGGCAGTCGTTTTCCAAAACTTCAGCCCAAAGAGGGTGAAAATGAAGCACTGGTCACAACGATCAATCACTTTCTTGAAGGCAGAAAGATTACCCCACCGATTCTCCACCTCTACGGCACCTCTTTTCAGCACACCGTATGGGAATATCTGATTACCATTCCGGCTGGCTCACTCAGCAGCTATGGTGAAATTGCCGCAGCTATAGGCAAACCCAAAGCCTCCAGGGCTGTAGGAACAGCGGTTGGAAGCAACCCGGTTTCTTACCTCGTGCCTTGCCACCGTGTGGTCCGTGCCGGCGGAGAGCTGGGCGGATATCACTGGGGACTGGACAGAAAAGTGGAAATGCTAAAAAGAGAGTTGGGTGCCGGTCAGGAATAAGAGGACTCAATGGTGATTACGCAGGCGAGCCTTCGAATTTTAGACAAATAAAAACGGGCAAAACTCAAAGAGCTGCCCGTAGATATTTATAAAGGTAAAGCGTTTATAATCTCCGCATCACCCGGTCAATCACATCATTTTCAAAGCCGCGGCTTTGAGCGAAGCGAAACAGTTTCCCCTGTTTTTCGTACTCAAAATCATATTTAATGGTTTTTTGCTTGTTACTCAGCAGGGTGGCAAGCATTTCATCATACTCCCCTTCATCAATTTGCTCCAAAGCTTTATTGATCAGCTGACGGTCGATTCCCTTGGCAACAAGCGCCATCGAGATTTTGATTTTCCCCCATTTGTTGAGGTGAAACTTATC
>CAYPPC010000113.1:0-2656 GCA_964412435.1 uncultured Paludibacter sp. | reverse complement strand
TACAAAAGCCTCAGAATAGCGTTTCTCGTTAATAAAGTCATCCTCTATCAACTTTTGAATTATCTTCTCTTTATCATCGGGCTGAACTCCCCAGGCAACCAGTTTCTTTTCAACTTCTGAAACACAATGTTCGGAAATGGCGCAGTAAGATGCTGCTTTTTGACGCAGTTCATCCAGTGTGTACTCTTTTTTCATGTCTGTCTTGCTATGTAAGAAACACAAATGTAAGGATTTTTCTAAAAAATAAAAATTATTATTCAAAAATCTTGATTTTTCGGCAGAGAAAACATTCACCCAAAGTAAAAACCGGACTGATAAGCCCGGCTTAAACTCTGTTTGCTTTTCAGATATCTTCTGCTTATTTACCCAAAGCAGTCGGCGCAAAAGCACTCTCCGGCAGTGAGCTGCTCGGCTGGTATTTGGTTATATGCATATCAGACACCCTTCCGTTTTTCACATTTTTCATCGACATTTTGAAAGCAAAGTATTTTCCGTCGGGTTGTTTGCGATATTCGCTGATGGTCTGTTCCCGGTGCAGGTTTCCCCTCAAATCAAAATACTCAATTTTGTAGCAGAGGTAGTTTGCCTTATCGATGTAGGCCACACGTCTTGAAAACCCATTTTCTGCCTTAATGGCATTGGTTTTTCCTTCCGACTCCACCTTCCAGCAATCGCGGCCGTTCACTTTTTCACTGCCCACAATTTTATTGGTAAAATCCTCATCGTTGGGTTTACTCATATCTGCATTGGTAAATTCAGAACCCATAAAGTTTTTACCCTTCTCATTGCTCACAATGCGGCGAACATTCCGAAGCGCCGGCATATAAATCCACATATTATCAGCTTTATCTTCAAAGTCGTGCACCAGAAGAGCTGTTCCCTGCACATCTGCAGGTGCCGTAAACCGGATAATCCGTTTATATACATCTCCAAACTTTTTCGAAGCGATTACAATTTTCCGCTCGCGGTCGTTCCCTTTTCCATCACGAATATGAATGGTAGCGGCAATCTCCATATTACCGATATTTATATTATCCATCGCTTTACTGCTGATTTCATTAGCGTTTTGCGCGATGAGTGAACTGCTCAGCAGAAACAGCACCAGGCTCATCAGAATTTTTGAAATTTTCATTGTTTATAGTTTTATTTATTCAACATATATTTTTCTAAAAGTTATTCTCTAAAAATTTAGGTTTAAGTACCACTACCAGTGAAGGTATCAGCACCAGTGCAGATATCAGACAGAGGAACAGGGAGATGATAATGAGAAATGCAAAGGCGCGTATCAGCGGAAAGGCAGAGATAAACACCACCGAAAACCCAACCATCACCGAAAATGCATTGATACTGATTCCCCGCCCAATAGTCAGCAGGCTATTTTTTATCGCCATGCCGTAATCATTACCTTCAGCAAGCTCCCACTTGATTCTCCAGAAAATATGGATGGTGAAATCGACACCTAGTCCGATAGAGATCGAAGAGAGCAGCGCCGTCACAATATTAAGCTCAAAGCCGAGCCAGCCCATCAGACCGAATGTACAGAAAACAGCAAACACAAGCGGTATACTGCCAAGCAAACCGGCAATCAGACTGCGGAAAATAATGGCGAGCAGAATGATGATGGCCACCAGGGCAAACAGCAGCGAATAATACTGCCCCACCAGAATAGAGCGACTCATTTCCTTCTCAACCAGTGCATAGCCGCCGGTGAGATAACTTACACCGGGCACATTGCCGAGGCTTTCGGCCACCCGGTCAAACACCCGGTCAACTTCAGCAATGGTGGAGGCTGCAAATTGAATGGTCAGCAGACTCCGGGTATAATCAAAATCGACAAACCGTTCAATCTCTTCCGGGTCACTGCTCATATTATAAAGTTCTAGATATTGCGATACTGCCTCGCGCGTGTCGGGAATACGATTATAAAGCGGATCTTCAGGCTCATTCAAAGCTTTGCTAATCTCCACCAGAATGGTAGCCAGTGAGGCCACCGAGCCCACATTGGGCAACTCTTTCAAATCATTTTCGGCATCGAGCATCGCATTCAACACCTCCGGATCTTTGATATCCCCTTCAAGCATCACATTCAAAACCTTGCTTCCGCCAAAATTTTCATCCACAATCTTCACAGCCTGATTAAATGAGTGCGACTGAGGCAGGATATTGTTCGAATCGGGAGCCACCTTAAAGAATATAAGTCCCAGCGTGCCAACTACAAAGAAAACAGCAAAACCAAGCAGCATCCGTTTGGGATGATCAGTAATCAAATTTCCGGTTCCACGTAGCAGGGCCGGGAAGAATCCGGTTCTCTCATCACTTTTGGGGCGCTTTCTTTTGCCCGCTTTCATCAGGGACATCACCGCCGGAATAAAGAGCAGACTCACTATCAGCGCAAAAGTGATACCGATGGCCGAAACCACTCCCATTTGCCGTGCCGGCAACAAAATATGAGCTACCAGCCCCAAGATACCGACAATGGTGGTCAATCCGCAAAACACAATCGGCCGTGTGAGATACTCCACCGACTGCTGCACAATTTTGTACATACTCATCCCCTCCCCGTTGCCATCGAGATCCTGATAACGGGCAATATAATAGACCCCGTAATTGTTGGCGATGGCAATCATCATAATCGGTATCAACACCCCGATAATAC
>CAYPPC010000112.1:0-9462 GCA_964412435.1 uncultured Paludibacter sp. | reverse complement strand
CACAATACCAACCAAGTAGATTTTTTTATAAAAATATTTTTTTTGATCTAAAGTAAGATTATTTTATAAAGCAATTAAAAATGAATTTCTTAGCCATAGGGTGATGAATGAATATAGCCGGGATGTTTGAAGCAGTAATCTTTCCCAGATACTATTTGACATAATATAAATTATAGGAAATTACAGTTAAAAATAAAACCTGCCACAATGCAGGTTCTATTTTTATTATCATAATTAATATAGTCTGGTGATATCTGACTATAATTTACAGGTATAAACTTCACCCTCAGCATTTTGAATTTTTACAATTAAAAATTGATTAGGAATGCTCAGACTGGCTGAAGCGCCTGAAAATCGTTTATTTGAAATCATTTTGCCCGTGTAATCAAATACGCTCACTGTGACGTCTGAACTTAGTCCTTCAATAATCAGTTGATCGCCAATAAGACTCACAGCCGGATTAAAGCTGCTGACTTTAATTACATTAGTTTCAACAGGTTTAATATTTACATTAAAATCATAAACAAGACCTTCAGATATCGGAGCATCTGCGTTTGCATGATTAGACCAGGCATTGTGATAAACAATGCGGATTCGTCCCTGAGTATCTTCTGTTACTTCCGGTGCTTTAAAATTAAAAGTTGCATCCATCGATTCAAAGTTTCCGCCAACATTATGATTCGGTGGCTGATTACCGATACGCGGTAAAACTGTTTCAAAAGTATAGTCACCGTCTAAATCAGCATATGCGTAAACGCAGGTATACCTCAGGTCCTGTAAAACCGTTGTTACTGTATAATCTCCTAAAGAAAATGCTTTTAGATTAAGTGAAAAATCAGCATCTGGATGTACGTTAATAGCTTGATCTATAAATGTATAGTGATTTTCAGGTTTACTGCCAAAAGTCAGTTCATAAGGCTGAATAGTGCCTTCAGCTGTGATGTTTTCAACATAAGTATCGTTGAGTTTAGGGTTATTATAGGCAATATCAGCTGACCAGGCCGGGATATTGTAGGAGCCTTCCTCTTCATAATCTTCATTCAACTGATACATTTTAACCCAGTCCACTTCCATTTCAAAAGGAAGATGTGATTCATTAACTGCACCACCCCAGCTTCCATCACAAGCTGTATTGAGAATCAGATAAAACTCATGATCAAAAGGCCACTGCCACTCAACTGCCGGCTGCATACGTGGATAAGTGTGATTTTTAACTCCATTAACGAAAAACTCTAATCTGTCAGGATACCACTCCAATGAGTAGGTGTTGAACTGATTTTTGTTATACGGAGCTGTAGTGTGATTTTTCGGATTATCCTGTTGACCAAGCGTCCAGGTATATTCAGAGTGAATAGTATGCCAGATATAGTTATCATAATTGAGATGCTCCATAATATCGATCTCTCCGGATTTTGGCCAGCCGCCATAAGTAGCCACCGTAGGCATCATCCAGATAGCCGGGAATGAGCCCTGCCCTTCTGTAACTTTGGCTCTCACCTCAACTTTACCATATTTAATACCTACTTTTCCCTGAGTTTTAATACCACCGGTAAGGTAAGGAACATTGTCGCTCGCCCTGTCATTATTTTTGATGGCACGCAGGAAAAGTTTTCCATCTTTCACCTCTACTGTTTCAGAATTACCCTCAACGAGATACTTATTCCAGTCAGAACTTTGTCTGGTGCAATATGACCAGTGAGCATCATCAGGAGCACCCTCTGTTTCAAAGTTCTCTTCAAAAATTAATGTAAATTTATCAGTTGTTCCCTGCGGATACAGGAAAAGTACCGATAATAATAAAAAGCTGATAATTAATGTAATTTTTCTCATGTTTTCTTGATTTCAAACCGGGAGGGACTTCCCCACTCCCATTGATTAAACTTAAATTTTAATGGCAAATTTCTTTAGTCTGCTATCCAGCATATGCTCCGGAATAATCTTCTTAACTGTCTCTGCTACAGCATTTAACTGACCTTCACGTATAAAGTTAGCATGAATAACCAGGGAGATTTCACGTACCGGTTCAGGGTTTATAATTTGCCGGATATTTTTCTTCTGCTCTTCGCTTAGAAATTCAATATGCAGTTCCGGAATAATTGTATAGCCACTGTTTTCATCAACAATCTTGATTAAAGTTTCAATACTGCCCGCTTCATAAATATTTTTCGTATCAAAATCACTTACGCAAAATTTGAAAGCCTGGCTTCTGAAACAGTGCCCCTCTTCAAGTACCCAGAGATCCTCAACCGGTAAACTATTCGATTTGAGCTCTTTCTCCTTGTAAAGTGCACAATCGGGAGAGATATAAGCGATAAACTTCTCATAATAGAGAGGTATCTCCAGTATTTCAGGATTTTCAAGCGGCGTGGAAAGGATAGCCATATCCAATTCGCCCAGCAGAAGCTTACGCTCAATGGCTGCAGTTTGGATTTCCATCATTTTGAATGTCAATTCTGGATAGCTCTCTTTGAAATTGGAGAAAAATCGCGGCAGAAGATAAGGTGCCACAGTGGGAATGATGGCAATATTAATATTACCCCGCACTTCACCTTTTTCATCGGAAACAATTTCATGAATCCGGTTAAACTGTGTAAGTACAATCTGCGCCTGCTCAATAATCTTTGCACCCACCTCAGTGATCGCTACCGGATGTCTCGAACGATCAAAAATCTTAACATCCAGCTCATCCTCAAGCTTTTGGATCATCATGCTCAGTGTGGGTTGCGTGATACCGCACATTTCGGCAGCCTGAACAAAATGTTTTGTCTTGCTTAATGCAATGATATACTCCAGTTGTTGTATGGTCATATTCTCAATAATTTTAATTTATCACAAAGATATAGTTTTTATTGATAATTACCACGAAGAATTTGATAATAATTCAAAATGAATACAAGTTCTCTTTTTTATTATAAAATTATTACTAAATTTGCACATTCTACAATCATATTAATAAAAATATATCCTATTTATGAGCAAAACGAAAAAAATTCTGCTGAGTGAAAGTGAAATACCTACGCACTGGTACAATATTCTGGCAGATTTAGAGAATAAACCGCTACCTATGATCAATCCTGCCACCAAGGAGCCCTTGAAAGCGGAAGATTTGTATCCTCTTTTTGCGGAAGAGGTAAGCAAACAGGAGATGAACAGTACTGATGCCTGGATTGAGATTCCGGACGAAGTGATTGACAAATATAAAATCTACCGTCCTTCCCCACTCGTTCGGGCCTATAATCTGGAGAAAGAGCTTGACACACCTGCACGCATCTATTTCAAAAATGAGAGTGTGAGTCCGGTGGGATCTCATAAGCTTAATTCTGCGCTCGCGCAGGCCTATTACTGCAAAAAAGAGGGTGTCACCAATATTACCACAGAGACCGGTGCCGGTCAATGGGGAACTGCGCTGGCCTTTGCAGCAAGAGCTTTTGATCTGGAGCTGGCCGTTTATATGGTTAAAGTGAGTTACCGCCAAAAGCCTTATCGCCGCTCGCTGATGCAAACATGGGGTGCTGAGGTGATTCCTTCACCCAGTATGTCCACCAAAGCGGGACGAAAAATTATTACTGAGAATCCCAATCACCAGGGAAGCCTCGGTACTGCTATTTCAGAAGCCATTGAGCTGGCGTTGCAAACTCCCAACTGCAAATATACTCTCGGCAGTGTTCTTAATCATGTTTCTCTGCACCAGACAGTTATTGGTCTCGAAGCCATGAAGCAGATGGAGATCGCCGGTGAATATCCGGATGTGGTAATCGGTTGTTTTGGTGGAGGCAGTAATTTCTCCGGAATTTCATTTCCCTTTATGCGAGACAATATTATCGGCGGTAAAAAGACCCGTTTTCTGGCAGCAGAGCCCAGTTCATGCCCTAAACTGACACGCGGAGTATTCCAGTATGACTTTGGTGATGAAGCCGGATATACACCAATGATTCCGATGTTTACCTTAGGGCATAACTTCTCGCCAGCAAATATACATGCCGGAGGATTAAGATATCACGGTGCAGGAGCTATTATCAGTCAGCTGCTTCGCGATGAGATGATGGAAGCTGTTGCCATTCCGCAGCTGGAAAGCTTTGAGGCTGGAGTTACATTTGCCCGCACTGAGGGTATTGTGCCTGCACCGGAGAGTGCACACGCTATTGCAGCTGCTATCCGGGAGGCCAACAAGGCTAAAGAAGAAGGCGTTGCCAAAACTATTCTTTTCAACCTTTCCGGACATGGTTTTGTGGATATGGCTGCATATGACTCCTATTTCGAAGGAGATTTGAGAAACTATGAACTCAGCTCTGAGGAGATCGCCAAATCAACAGATATTCTTGAGAAGATTATCAAGTAACACTGTCTGTACAGTTATAAATAAGGGAAGCTTTCAAATTGAAAACTTCCCTTATTTGAATTATGAAGTTGCTTTAGGCCGGATAATCAGACGCAAGGAGGTGTCTTTTGTAACATACGCCCAGGCCCAGTTGATAAAAATAATCAGTTTATTCCGAACGGTCAAAATCAACATCAAGTGTAAAAACATCCAGGTGAGCCAGGCCGGAAAACCGTGAAACTTAAGGTGCTTTAAATCAACCACTGCCTTATTTTTACCAATGGTGGCCATCATTCCGAGATCTTTATATTCATACTCTTTGGGCTCCTTCCCTTTCAGAATACGAATTATATTCTTGCCCAGATTTTTGGCCTGATTGATAGCCACGTTGGCCACCTGCGGGTGACCTTTGGGGTATAAAGGAGTCTCCATATAGGCCACATCCCCCAGTGCATATACGTTCTTTGTACCTTTTACGCGACCCATCCGATCCACTACAAAGCGGTTACGAACCCGGTTTTCAGGACCGGTTACACCTTCTACAATATTACCCGTAACCCCGGCCGACCAGATTAAGTTTTTGCAAGGAATCACTTCTCCGGTACTTAGTTCTGCATTATTTCCGTCAAAGGATTTCAAAATTACATTTGTGCGCACGGTAACCCCCAGTTCTTCAAGATATTTTTGTGACTGCTTACGCGAATCGTCGCTCATATTGCCCAGGGTGTGAGGACCGCCCTCCAGCAATATAATATTAAGGGCAGAGAAATCAATATTGGGGTAATCTTTGGGCAAAACATCATTCTTCAGCTCCGCAAAAGCGCCTGACAGCTCGACACCGGTGGCACCGGCACCTACCACAATAATATTCATCATCCGCTCTTTCTCTTCTTCAGAAGAGGTGAGGTAATTCTCAAAGTCGAGCAGTATTTTATTTCTGATAACAATTGCCTCTGTCATCTCCTTCATAGGCAGAGCAAACTTTTCCAATGCATCATTGCCAAAAAAGTTACTTGTGCAGCCGGTGGCAATAACCAGATGGTCATACTCAACTACGTTTACATCGGTTTTAATCAGTTGTTTTTCCGTATCCACCTCCATCACCGAAGCCATCAGAAAATCAAAATTCTTATATCCCTGAAAAACTTTACGGAAAGGGAAAGAGATACTGGCCGGCTCAATACGGGCACTTGCAACCTGATAAAGTAAAGGCTGAAAAGAGTGAAAGTTCTGTTTATCTATCAGAAGAATCTCTACGGGAGTATTTTTTAATGTTTTTATTAGTTGTAAACCGGCAAAACCGCCTCCGATAATCACAATTTTATCATTTGCTTTGAATTCCATATCATTACATCCATTAATTGGTGAAATATTTCAATAATAAAACATTCAATCGGGCACTTTTGTTCTGGCAATTCCAACTATTTACACATTTTTTGTCACATATATTTTTTTTATTAAAATAAAGGTCTTATCTTTGCACTCGCTTTTGATAAGGAAAGCACGGGGTGTAGCGCAGTCCGGTTAGCGCACCTGCTTTGGGAGCAGGGGGTCGTGAGTTCGAATCCCACCACCCCGACGATTAGAAAACCAATTACAGAAATGTAGTTGGTTTTTCTTTTTTTAATCATTAATCTGGACGATTAGCGCATCCCGATAGGAATCGGGAGGTTCGGAGTTCGAATCCCACCACCCTGACGAAGAAAACCAATTACAGAAATGATGTAGTTGGTTTTTTGTTTTTAAAATCATTTATGCTTGAACGGTATTTTATATGTTCTGCCTCCCAGGCAGTGGTCATTGCGAAGATTTTCTCCGTGGGTCGTTGACCCACGGTTATCAAAGTTGAGCCCTTCGGGCTAAAAGCGTTTGTATCAGATTAACCCTAAGTCAAACACAGGAAATTTCTTTCAATACTAAAATCTTAATCAGTAAAGCCAGTCCTGAAAGGACTTGATTTTGATAACCTCTGGCTATCGCCAGAGGAATAAATGCTTTGCTTAGAATAACTGCCCGTAGGGCAGAACTTTCTTTTCGAGATATGCTTACCCTGCAGAATCTCCCCGGAGCTATTTTTATTTCCCACCGGTACTTTGCTGCCGACTCTTCACTTTATCTTCTTCGCTTTTGACCGGGTCCGGTCAGTTTCTTGAGTAAATCGGGACGATCCATTCTTTGCAAATCACGGGCAATCTCTCTGCGGTTCTCGTTTTTATACCAGAAGAAATATTTTCGTTGCGCCAGTTTCTCTTCCCGGCTTGTGGCCGTAAACACCGGTTCGAGTGTATAGGGATGGTAACCGGAATAGTATATCTCTGTAGCTACCGTCATGGGCGTAGGGGTAAAATCCTGCACCTGCTCCAGCCTGAAATCGAGATCTTTAGTGATGGCTGCCAGCTCTGCCATATCTTCATTGTGGCACGCCGGGTGACTGGAAATAAAGTAGGGAATCAACTGCTGATTCATGCCTGCCTCGCGGTTGATATCTTCAAATATCTTCTTAAACTGATAAAAATAGTTGAACGAAGGCTTCCGCATCATATAGAGCACTTTGTCGGAGGTGTGCTCCGGGGCAATTTTCAGGCGCCCTGATACATGCCGCGTAATCAGTTCACGAACATACTCCTGCTGACTTTTACTCGTTTTTTCATCCTTTGTATCGGCCAGCACCATATCATAGCGCACACCACTACCTACATAAGAGCGCTTAACGCCATCCAACTTATCCACTGAGCGGTAAATATCTGTTAGAGCACTGTGATCAATATCAAGGTTTCTGCATATATTGGGATGAATACAGGAAGGGCGCTTACATTTTTCACAGATACTTAGATCTTTGCCCTGCATCTTATACATATTGGCCGAAGGCCCGCCCAGATCACTGATATTTCCTTTGAAATCGGGCTGCCGGGTAATTTGCTTTACCTCATCCAAAATTGACTCTTTACTTCGAGAAACGATAAATTTGCCCTGGTGGGCCGAAATCGTACAGAAGGAGCAACCCCCAAAACATCCGCGATGCAGATTCACTGAAAACTTGATCATTTCAAAAGCCGGGACGGGCCTGTTTCTGTATTTGGGGTGAGGTTGTCTGGTGAATGGCAATCTGTAAGTTGCATCCAGATCCTCTGAGCTCCAGGGCGGATAGAGCGGGTTGATTACAATGTACTTCTCCCCTACTCTTTGTAAAAGCCTGGCACCATCCATCCGGTTGCTCTCCTCTTCCACAATCCTGAAGTTAGAAGCATACATTTTCTTATCCTGCAGGCACACTTCATGCGACACCAACTCCACCGTTTTCACATCGCTTTCAGAAACCTCTCTGCTTAAAAATGCAGTTTGAGGAATATCATAAAGCTCATTGAGTCTTTCACCCGCACGCACGCGTGAAATAATTGTTTTAAGAGACTTCTCGCCCATACCATATACCAACAAATCCGCTTTGGAATCTACCAAAATGCCCGGCATCAGTTTATCCGACCAGTAGTCATAATGGGTTACACGCCTTAAAGAAGCCTCAATGCCGCCAATCAGCAAGGGCACATCAGGAAATAGTTTTTTAAGAATATTGCTGTAAACAATGGTAGCATAATCCGGTCTTTTGTGTGACTCGCCGCCTGCAGTATAAGCATCATTGGAGCGAAGCCGGTTATTGGCGGTGTAATGGTTCACCATGCTGTCCATATTTCCTGCAGTAACTGCAAAAAAGAGTCTGGGACGGCCAAATTTCTTGAAATCACGTAAATCATCCTGCCAGTTAGGCTGTGGCACAAGAGCCACCCGAAGCCCCTCAGCCTCCATCAAGCGCCCGATTACAGCTGCACCAAAAGAAGGATGATCCACATAGGCATCACCGCTAAACAATACTACATCCACCTCATCCCAATTTCTGAGCTTCAGCTCTTTTTGAGTTGTGGGCAAAAAATCTGTCAGACTAAATTTGCGAAAATCACTCATAATGAGTACAAAGATAAGAAATTCGCCTCAAATTAAAGTTCAAATCATCTGTACTTCAGCCATTTTGCCTGAATAAATACAGCCAGAGCTACGAAAAATAGTGCGAGCACATTGTAAAACAGCAATTTAAGCAGGTACCTGCCTCCTTTTGATTAAAAAATCTTATCTTTGCAGAACTATTGATTTATGGAATTATGGAAATTATAAAACAGACATCTGTCAGTGACAAACTGACAAAAGCAATGGTAAATCTGGTTTACCAGCTGAATCCCAACTCTCCCGCCCCTACCGGTGAGCATCTCGAAAAAGTAATCGGCGACAAAAACACTGCCCTTTTTACGCTCGAAGAGCAGGGAGAAATTCTCGGAACACTTTCACTAGTGTTTTACCGGATCCCTACCGGCACAAAAGCCTGGATCGAAGATGTGGCTGTGGATGATGCACACCGGGGTAAAGGCTGGGGAAAAATGTTGATGAATCACGCCATCGAGTATGCTGAAAAACAGGGTGTGAGAAAAATATATCTCACCTCCAACCCAAGTCGGATAACTGCCAACAACATGTATCAAACACTTGGTTTTGAGCAGTATATCACAAATATGTATTTTCTGACACTCAAATAAATGGAAATATTCCGCTGGTTTTAGTTTTCTTTAACACAAGCCTTGTAACGTTTAGCCCCTTTTCTGCATCATATAATAAAGCGGCATTGCTTTGCAATTTGTGATTGGAAATTATAAACCCAAATAAATAAATAAAAATGAAACATTTAAGTAAATTTCTGCTGGCAGCTTTAGTCACAGTGCTGCTGGCATCTTGTAGTCTGGATAATCGTTATCAGTTTGAGGAGTTTGAACTGACATCTGGATTATCAGTTTTTTTAACTGAAGAAGGTAAAGTAGCTGTCACCACATTAAAAAACCGTAATCACAACATCACAACCGAGTTTTGGATCGACGGACAAAAGACAGACGTTGACGCAATGAAACTGGCTCTGCCTGCCGGTAATTCTTTCCGTACAGCTTATGACCCAAGTTATTATGTTACCAATTTTGTAAGAAATCAGGAAGGCACGATGAATGAGTATAAATTTTATAGAAATTACACCATTAATTTCCTGAGTAAAATTTACTACTACAAAAACGGTGAACAGGTGGTTATGGACACTACTTCAATGACTTACGGGG
>CAYPPC010000111.1:0-9664 GCA_964412435.1 uncultured Paludibacter sp. | reverse complement strand
ATACGGCTGATAAGATTTTCTACGTTCCGCCATCTGCACGTTGGAAATGGTTGCAGGGAAGAGCAAAATTGCCAACTATTGGGAAAGACATTGACGATGCGATGGATGCTATTGAAAAAGACAATCCATCATTGAAAGGCGTTTTGCCCAAAGATTACGCCCGCCCTGCATTGGATAAGCAACGCCTGGGCGAGTTAATAGACCTCATCGGTTCTATTACGCTGAGTAAGAACGGAAGCGGAAAGGGAAAAGATGTTTTAGGGTTTGTCTTTGAGTATTTCTTAGGACAGTTTGCCGATGCCGAAGGAAAAAAAGGAGGTCAGTTTTACACGCCTCAAAGCATTGTTAAATTGTTAGTTGAAATGTTAGCCCCTGAAGCCGAAAAACGAGTGTATGACGGAGCTTGTGGTAGTGGTGGGATGTTTGTGCAAAGTGAACGTTTTATCGAAATCCACGAACACCGAAAAGGCAAGATTTCCATTTTTGGGCAGGAGAGCAACCCGACTACTTATAAGTTGGCTAAAATGAATTTAGCCATTCGTGGAATAGACGCTAAAATAGAATTGGGCGATACATTGATGAATGATAAATTCCCCGATTTGAAAGTGGATTATGTGATTGCCAATCCGCCTTTTAATGTCAGTGATTATAACATCAATAAAGCGGAAACCCATAAATGGAAATACGGTATTCCACCCACGGGAAATGCCAACTATGCTTGGCTACAGCATTTTGTAAGTAAACTTGCCCCTTATGGTACGGCAGGTATTGTCTTGGCGAACGGTAGTATGAGTTCTGAAATCGCTACCGAGGGACAAATCCGCAAGGAACTGATTGAAGCCGATTTGGTGGATTGTATGGTGGCTTTGCCTTCGCAATTGTTTTACAACACACAGATACCGGCTTGTTTGTGGTTCTTGGCTCGGAACAAAGAAGGCAACAGCAAATTACGAAACCGTAACCACGAAATATTGTTTATTGATGCCCGTGAATTAGGTACGATGATTAGCCGTAAACAACGGGAACTGACGGATATTGATATTGTCAAAGTAGCAGAAACGTATCACAACTGGAGAAGCCCTGAAAAGTTCGCAACAGACTATAAGGATGTTCCAGGATTTTGTAAATCTGCTAATATTCAGGAGGTACGGAAAAACAATTACATTCTTACTCCGGGCAGATATATTGATTTTAAAGCGGTAGAAGATGATGGTGTAGCTTTTGAAGAAAAGATGCAAACGCTTACAAGCACACTTGCTGAACAAATGCACAAAGCGAATGAATTGGATGAAGCCATCAAAACCAATCTTGCTAAAATCGGATTTGAATTAAATGGGCAGATTTAAAAGAAGTAAATCTAAAAAAAGAGATAGAAAACAAAAAATAACAGGTAATCCAGAAGAAACTCAATACACTATGCTTAAAACACTCATAGTTTTTGACACTAATGCACTCCGCAGTACAGAAGCTGGGCAAGTCGCATATCGTTTCTTTGCTTTTGGCAAGCCCTTTCAGTTGATTGAAGAGTACATTAATACAAACAATCTTAATGAATATATTCATTTGGCTATTCCGTCTTGGGCAATTGAGGAATTAAAAGACCAGAAAAACAGGCAATATTTAGAAGACGTAGAAAAATACAAAGAAGTAACGGAAAGACTATTTGGATTACCAAGTTTTCAAAAAATGCCATTTCCCCAAGAAGAGTTTGATTGCAGAGCATACATACAAGAAAAAGCAGAGGAGTTTTTAGCCACCAAGCAACTTAAAAAACTGGACATTAAGGAAGAATTAGCGAGTACTGTTCTTAAAAGTATGATGAGTCGGGTTTTAAAAGAAGAGAAATTTAAGAAACCATTTGCTCATTCCGGAAAATTTAAAGATGCAGGTTTTAAGGATAATATTGTTTGGGAAAGTCTGATGCATTATGATGATGTAGAAGCGTATGACAAATTCATTTTTATTACAAAAGATACCGATTATGGTAATTGCCAGAATGAATTTAAAGAAAAATGGAACAAACATATCATTACCCTGAAAGATGAAAACTTAGTTAAGGCAGAAATTTTAAAAGACTATGAACTGTACATCAATGAAAGAGTAATCTATGATTATACCCATACCGAGTATTTCCTTAATTACTTAAACGATGAACTCAAACAGAAATCGGAGATTGTAACGGAAACAGGTATGGGTAAAATTGAAAACTTTAAAATAAATGAGCCATCTGTCAATATTGAGCGAATGCCACCTTCTGAAGAGGAAGACGAATATATATTGGTTCATTCTTCTACAATTATTTTCTATAAAGAAGGTCTAAATAAAAAAGAACAAGAAGTTATTATGACGACAAAACTTGCTGACGAAGAAACAAAAGAAATTATTGAAACCGTATATAATATTGAACTGATTTAATGAACAAGTGGAAAACATATAAGTTGGGGGATTTGATAGATGTAAAACACGGTTTTGCATTTAAAGGCGAGTTCTTTTCTGATGAGCCAACAGAAGATATTCTTTTAACGCCTGGTAACTTTAAAATTGGGGGAGGTTTTAAAACAGATAAATTCAAATATTACAAAGGAGATTATCCAAAATCTTATGTTTTAAAAGAAGGTGATATTTTAATCACAATGACTGATTTGAGTAAAGCAGGAGATACATTAGGTTATTCAGCAAAAATACCAAAGCATAATGGAATAAATTATTTACATAATCAGCGACTTGGTTTAGTTCAATTCAAAAGTGATGACATTGACCCTGATTTTCTATATTGGGTTTTAAGAACACAGCCTTATCAGTATTATATTGTTGGTTCTGCAACAGGTTCTACCGTGAAACATACTTCACCAACAAGAATTTGCAGTTATGAGTTTTCAGCACCAACAGACAAAGGGGAACAACAACAAATCGCCCAAATTCTTTCTTCATTGGACGATAAAATAGAATTGCTTCAGCAAATGAATCAAACCCTTGAAAACATAGCACACGCTATTTTTAAGGAATGGTTTGTTGATTTTAACTTTCCGGGATTTGATGGAGAATTGGTGGATGGTCTGCCGAAGGGGTGGAAAAAATGTATCGTAAAAGATTTTGGAAAAATTGTTTGTGGCAAAACGCCATCAAAAGCCATTGATGAATATTTCGGAGGAGAATATATGTTTATCAAAATTCCTGATATGCATAATACGGTTTTTGTAACGAACACTAATGATACATTAACTGATAGGGGAATTAATTCTCAACCTAATAAAACACTTCCGGCTTTTTCAATTTGTGTCAGCTCTATTGCGACTGTTGGTTTGGTTTGTATTAATCCTAAACCTTGTCAAACAAATCAGCAAATCAATACGATAGCCCCAAAAGATGATTTTCTGAAGTATTATGTATACTTTCTTACATTAGCGATGAAAGAAACTTTCGTATCAACTGCAAGTGGTGGTACCGCAACCTTAAATATGAATACCTCGCAGTTTTCAAATTTATCCGCAATATATCCTAACAATGATATATTGATATTATTTGATGAAATAGTGAGCCCTTTAATGGAAAAGATATTAGAAAATCAATATCAAATCCAAGCCCTTACCCAAACCCGTGATATATTATTGCCGAAGTTGATCAGTGGGCAGTTAGAAATAAAAAATTGAAGATTATGAGCAATGATATTTCGCCTAAATATTTAATGAAATTGATTGCAGACATTGAAACGGCTTTGTGGGATTTATTTCCTACAAGCAAGTACCGAAATGTCCGTTTCTATATTGAAAAGTGGCATGAATGTGAGCATGGTTATAATTTTAATGACTATTGTGAAAACTTTGCCATTTACGAGGATAATAAAAAAAATATAGATTTAACAAAGACACTCAACAATATTGACGGAGAAACTCTCTTAAAAATTGCAATTGATTTGGGAGTTGATACTCCTGATTTTATTCCTTCAATACCTATTTTCCGTAATGCAATCAAAGCGGAATATCCTTCTGCAAGTGCAACATTCGAAAATGCATTTAAGAAAATAGAATCTGAGCCTGGCATCGCTATTGGTTTGGCTAACTCTGCTTTAGAGAGTATCATTAAAGAGATACTCAAAGATGAAAGAATCACCAGCAAGATAAAATCAAATAAAACATTGTATGATCTGACAAGTGAGTTATTAAAAGTTTTTCAGCTTTTCCCAAATACAGATATGCCCAATGAAATCAAAATTATAGGAAGTTCTTTGTTATCAATTAGTCAGAGTATAGAAAAGTTGAGAAGTGATAAAACAGATTTTCACGGAAAAACAAATGAAGATTATAAAATAGATGAGCCAATTTTTACTTACTTTGTAGTAAATTCTGTTACAACCGTAGGTTTATTCCTGAATTCTTTATACAAAACAAGGTTTCCTAACGCCGAAATCAAGGAAAAAATTGTTGAAGATGATGGATTGCCTTTTTAGAGGGGATAAATATAAAACCTAAAGCTAAAATCATTAAATGTTTTCGGGCTTAGAACAATATCAGCAAGGACATTTCTTTTTTGAAAAAGGAAATAATTTAAGAACGGTTAGTAAATCCGTTCCTGATTTGCCGGGCGTATATTACGTGTTACGCTTGTTTAAAGGAAAGGTAGAAACCGTGTACATCGGAAAATCTGGCACAATTCTGCAAGCAGGAGGTTTTAAAGGGCAAACTTTACGAAGCCGTGTCAACAATAAGCAAGAAAATATGAAGCGGCAGGACTATTTCAATCAAAAGATAGAAAACGAACAAATAGATGCTTTGGATATTTATTGGTTCGTGACGATGGACGAAGACAACAACGATTTGCCCGGATATATAGAAGGCTTGCTTATGCAACAATATTTTAAAATCTATGGCAAACTGCCAGAATGGAATAAAGAATTTTAACTTTGTAGTAAGTTTCAATTATGCACGTACACAAAAAAATAAATATTCCGGTTAATGACTCATTTGTCAAAAAATTTGCTGAGATGTACTTGGCGCAACGCTCTCAGACACTATTTGATTATAAAGAAGTCAATCAGCAGGCTTTGTTTAATAATCTTGGATTTGGTACGGATGTATTGAGACAAATCATTACAAAAAATGCCATTCCTATTGATAAGAATAGAGAACAAGGCTTACAGCCTGCTGTTCTAAATGATATTTATCGTAGTGATTTAGGGGAATTGCTGATGACATATTATTTTGAAGAAAAACTACCTGAAGGAGAGCGGTTTATTATTCCGCTTAAAAATATTACGTTCAGAGAACTGGCGGACTTACCCGGCAGAGGACTTGATGCCGTTGGTTACAGAAATGATTTAGAGGGAAAAGTGGAAATACTTTTAGGAGAAGCAAAAGTTTCGGCGGACAAAAAATCTCCGCCTCAGGTTGTAGACAAGACAAATGATTCCATTTTTAAAACACAATTAAAGCACAAAAACGAAGTGCCGGTTGTTATACAAAGACTATCGGATTATGCCCGAAGGCTAAACATAAAAGACGCTGAAATAATCGGTTTTGCCATTGTATGTATGGAGTCTGGTTTATCGGGCAAGGTGTGCCTTACGTATGGTTGTACCTTGATTAGGGATTACAACTGTGTGAATGAAAATACCGATTATGGAAAAATGAAAACAAACGAAAAGGATTTCGAACCCGGGAAAGTCCATTTTTCAATTCTTTCATTTAGCGATAAGAATATAGACGAAACAGTTGATTTATTTTATAAGAAAGTACAAGAATTGATTGAGGCTTAAATATGCGTAATATCACGACCGCCATATTACAAGAAAATACAATTGCTCCGCTTTTAAACGAAAGTGAAAAAGCTTACGTATTTAAGCAATTGAATCTGCCCTATGCCTCTGAACTCAACACGGAAGAACTGTTGCGTCTTGCTTTTTTCTTGGTTAATTCAATTTTTTCAAATGTAGAAGAGAGCACCTCTGAGATAAAGTCATTGGCTTATACCTTGTTAAAATCAACGGATATAAACTTTGATGAAAATATCTTACTCTTTCAAAATATATTTGGCATAGACGGTATTGCCCCGGCTACTTTATATTATTTTTATTTGGCAAACGTAGCATTGAAAGCCGACAAGCAAATCGGCATACGTATTGACCTGAAAGAGTTTGAAAGCGCACAGGAAGAAAGCGCGAATTGGAAATACCGATTGCTTGAAAAAGCATTGGAAGCGTATATTCTATTGGTACGGAAGCAAAATGGTTTTTCGGATATAGAAAAAGCCTTGTCTATTATTGAGCGTTTGAAGCAAGACCAAAAGAACTATGAAGAAACGTATTTAAAACAGTTTTCTACCTCAAATGAGGTGCAGGAAGCTTATGTGTTGCTTTCTCTTTATCATTTATCAAAAGCGGTTGTAGAAACGGCTAACTATTTAGTTAAAGGATACGATTATAAAGAACGGTTAGATGCAGTTATCAGACAACATTTGGATATTGCAAAGAAATTGGCTAAAAATGAGCCGAGGTTAGTCGGCGTATTTTCCATTTTTGAGTTTGGTTTGAATACGCTGTACAAAAATGCGATATGGACTCAGACAAAATTTAATGACAAAATAAGGCAGCTTTGCAAACGAAAAGCGGAGTTGGGTATTTTAGAGTTGTTGCCATCGCAGAGTCAGGCATTAAATGACAATTTATTAGATGTAGCCGCCAATGTTACAGTCTTACAAATGCCGACAAGTGCCGGAAAAACATTGTTAGCGGAGTTTAATATCATTGTAACAAAAGCATTGAGAGCTGATGCTAAAATTGTGTATATAGTACCTTCCAGAGCCTTAGTGAATCAAGTATATCAGGACCTTAAAAAGGATTTGGAAGAACTTGATTTCGCAATAGAAAAAACATCGTCTGCCATCGAAATAGATCCAACGGAAGACTCTTTTTTAAGTGGAGAAGAACAAATTGATGTACTTGTTTCAACACCTGAAAAGTTGGACTTATTAATAAGAAGAAAACATCCGTCGGTAGAAGATGTTTCTATGTTTGTTTTGGATGAAGCCCACACGATTCAAAATGGAGAACGTGGCGCCAAGTTAGAATTGTTGTTGGCTATATTGAGGCGGGAAAAACCTAACGCAAAATATATGTTGCTGTCTCCCTTTATTAAAAATGCAGACAATATCATTACAGAATGGTTGGGTGGCGGTAACTCAATCGTTGTAGATTGGAAACCCGCAGAAAAACTCATATTGGGCATAGATACTAAAATAACACAGGCAAAAACAAAAAACGAGATACACATAGAAGTTCTACCTTCGGCGTATAATTCAATCAAACCAATAGAAAGAACGATTATCGCAAATCCGTATGTTATTGAAAGCACAGGCTCCAAAGATAAAATATTAGAGTTTTCGATAAAGCATTTTTCAGAGAAAGATAAGGTATTATTAGTTTTATGCTACGGCAAAGGAACTGCAAACAATAGAGCGAAATTTATTTATGATAAAGTGGGGAATTATAGCCCTAATGATGATGTCAAGTTAGTTAAAAAATTTATCAACGATGAAGTTGGGAAGCAAACTACTCTTTCAAAAGTAATTGAAAAAGGCATTGTAACTCACCATGCGGGAATGTCTGATGAAACAAAGTTACTAATAGAACACCTTATCCGTGAAAAACAAATACAATATGTTTGTGCTACGACAACCATAGCAGAAGGGGTTAACTTTCCTGTTTCGACCATATTTTTTGATGATTACAGAAGAGGACAAGACAAAAGACTTGATGCAAATGATTTTTGGAATATTGCAGGAAGAGCAGGGCGCACACTAATAGATAATTACGGAAAAATCATTCTCCCTTTTAACAGTAAAGTGAATATTAACAGTGCACGCAATTTAATTAAAGACAGTGCAAATGAATTGACGAGTGTATTGGCTGATTTATTTGAGAATGCAAATATAATCGAACAAAAACTTGTCGAATCCAATGGATTGAATGAGTTGATGAAAACGCATTCAGATTCATTATCCCCGTTAATTCAGTATTTTGTGCATCTTCTTACTGTTGGCGAAAACGAATATTATGTTTCCGAAATAGAAGATTTGTTTAAAGATTCCTTAGAGTATTATTTACTCGATACGGCAGAAAAAAAAGAAAGGTTTATTTCTATTTGTAAGTCTATTTATTTACATATTCAGATAAAATATCAGAATAAAGGAGCATTAGCCTTTGCCGATAAAACAGGTTTCTCTGTTCCTTCGGTACTACAAGTAATGAGAGAAGCATCCCAAAATTCAGGGATTAATAATTTAAACAGTTGGTCTAAAGAACAACTCTTCAATAGGCATAATCCGAATAATTTGGCTGAAAAAATCCGGGTAATTGCAGCATTAAAAGAAACGCAATTAGGAATCGATGAAAGTAATACACCCTTCAATTCCGAACTATATGCAAAGATTATAATTGATTGGGTAAAAGGAGATAAATTGGCAATCATAGCTAATCAACATCCTGCATACAATAGCCAAATGCTTGATGCTGTTGAAAGCGAAAAGCGTATCACTGATTTTGTAAAAAAAATGAATGATATAAGATTCAAAGCTTCATGGGGATTAAGTGCGTTAGAGGGTATCGTCAGAGGTAATGAGGATATAAAAGATTCGTATATCCCATCATTGGTTTATTTTGGAGTCGATAGTGAAAAATCCCTTGCTTTTAGAATGATTGGAGTTCCGAGAGCTCTATCTTTTTCTTTGCAGAATATTTTGGATAAGGACTTAAATGAATATTCTTACAAAGATTTACGAAATAGAATAAGAAGTTTGACAAACTCAGATTGGGATGGATTAAAACCTTCAAACTCTTCATTGAATGGGATGGAGTGGAAAAGAATATCAGAAATATTAGTAAAATAATGGCAAGCATCACCGAAAACGAAATAGAAGCAATTGCATTGGGATATTTGCGAAATTTAGGTTATGAATACCTGAACGGCTTAACCATTTCTCCCGATGGTGAACATCCTGAAAGACAGTACAACGAAGTGGTGTTACAAACTCGCTTGCGTGATGCGATTGATAAATTAAATCCTGCCATTGCACAAGATGCCAAAGAAGATGCCCTTAAAAAAGTACTGCGTACTGATAGTCCAAATCTGCTAATCAACAATGAAACATTTCACCGATATCTTACAGATGGTGTAGATGTAGAAGTAAGAATCAATAGCGGTATTCGTGGTGAAAAAGTATATGTTATTGATTTTGATAATCCTGAAAACAATGAGTTTTTAGTTGTCAATCAATTTACCATTATAGAAGGCAATCAAAACAAACGACCAGATTTGATTTTGTTTGTCAATGGTTTGCCACTGGTGGTAATAGAACTCAAAAATGCGGTAGACGAAAATGCAACTATCAAATCAGCATACAATCAACTGCAAACCTATAAACAAGCTATCCCATCATTGTACACCTACAATGAGTTATTAATCATCAGTGATGGTTGGGATGCACGTTGTGGAACGCTAACCAGTGACTTCGGCAGATTTATGAGCTGGAAGACGAAGGATGGCAAAACAGAAGCTACACATTTAGAAATGCAAATGCAGGTAATGTTTAGTGGAATGTTGAACAAACAGACCCTGTTAGATTTAATTCGTCAATTCATTGTATTTGAAAAGAGCGATACAAAAACCTTCAA
>CAYPPC010000110.1:3501-9695 GCA_964412435.1 uncultured Paludibacter sp. | reverse complement strand
GATGAAGCATGTTTACAAGCATGATGTGATGCGCTTTGCCCAATTCGCCATTCGTGTTTTTGGAGCTGAAATGGACTTTCAGAACCCTGAGCGAACAGCACTTGAAGGAATTGTTAGATTTGAAAAGTTCCTGAAATCGATTGGCATGCCGGTTCGTTTTAATGAATTGGGAGCCCGCAAAGAGGACATACCTTCTCTGATTGAGATGCTCAAAATGGAAGAGCGGCAAATCGGTTCATTCGTTAAGCTGGAAAAAGCTGACGTAGAAGCTATTTACAATTTGGCGGCCGAATAAACATCCGGGGCTATTTTGTTGTTGTATATTATCAGATAATATGCGAGTTTACTAAAACGATTTTCATTTGTAAAATTTTTCAGGTAATTTTGCAGCCCATTTAAAATAAAATAAGAGTGCATCGGGAAGCATTCAGAAAGATATATTATGATAAAACTTGAAGAGATATACAAAGCAAAAGTGAAACTGCAGGGTGTAGCCCTGCATACCCCTTTGATGTTTAACGAAAATCTGAGTGAAGATTCAGGAGCCCGTATTTTTCTGAAAAGAGAAGATTTGCAGCCTGTGCGCTCCTACAAACTGCGTGGTGCTTATAATAAAATGAGCCTGATGACCGAGGAGGAGATTAAGCAGGGAGTAGTTTGTGCCAGTGCCGGAAACCATGCTCAGGGCGTTGCTTATGCCTGCAGCAAGCTGAATATAAAGGCTACCATTTTTATGCCGCGTACCACTCCTCAGCAAAAAGTGAACAAGGTAAAACTTTTTGGTAAAGACAAGGTGGAAGTGGTGCTTAAAGGAGACACTTTTGATGCATCTTATGAAAGCGCCATTCGCTTTTGCGATGAGAAAAATGCAGTATTTATTCACCCCTTTGACGGTGATGAGATCATTGCCGGACAAGGCACTGTTGGGTTAGAGATTCTGGAAGATTCAGCCGAAGCCATTGACTATCTTTTTATTCCTATCGGAGGAGGCGGACTGGCTTCAGGTGTGGGCACTGTATTTAAGCAACTGAGTCCTAACACCAAACTGATAGGTGTGGAACCGGAAGGCGCTCCCTCAATGAAAACGTCAATCAGAAATGGAAAAGTTACCGCCCTTGAAGAGATTGATAAGTTTGTTGACGGCGCCGCTGTAAAACGTGTCAGTGAGCGGGCTTTCGAAATCAGCAGGGAGATTCTGGACGATATTATTCTTGTTCCCGAAGGGAAAGTATGCACCACTATATTGAAACTTTACAACGAAGAGGCCATTGTAGTGGAGCCGGCCGGCGCACTCACCATTGCTGCTCTTGATTTTTACAGAGATAAAATCAAAGGGAAAAATGTGGTTAGTATTGTGAGTGGCAGCAACAATGATATCACCCGGACCGAAGAGATCAAAGAGCGATCACTACTCTATGAAGGACTGAAGCATTACTTCTTGATTAACTTCTCACAACGGCCCGGCGCACTCAAAGAGTTTGTTAACGACATTCTTGGTCCTGATGACGATATTGCCTATTTCCAGTACACCAAAAAGAATAACCGCGAAGAGGGTCCTGCAGTAGTGGGTATCGAACTGAAAAACAGAGATGATTTGCAGCGTATTGAGGATCGGTTGAAATCCAATAAAATTCGTTATCAGCACCTGAACAAGCATAAAGAACTCTTTACGCACCTGATTATTTAAGTGAATCTTTATTAAATTTTTTCTCATAAGTGGCATACAGGTTTTCACGGGCATTATATAGGTTTTTCCTATAAGCACATAGGTACTATCAAGCAACCAAAATTCATTCTATCTGTTTAAATGTATAGATAAATAAATAATAAACTTCTAAACAGAACAGAGATATGAAAAAATTAAATGTTGGAGTACTTGTAGGAAGTCTTCGTAAAGAGTCTTTTAATCTGAAAACAGCCAAAGCGTTAATAGAAAATGCACCTGACCATCTGAGTTTTGAATTTCTCGAGATCGGCAATCTGCCCTTTTATTCAGAAGATACAGAATTGGATGCTCCCCAGGTGTGGAAAGACTATCGTCAAAAAATTAAGAGTCTGGATGCTTTTCTGCTTCTGACACCGGAATATAACCGTTCGGTGCCTGCAGTACTGAAAAATGCGCTCGATGTGGCTTCGCGCCCCTGGGGTGAAAACCTCTGGAGTGGCAAACCTGCCGGTGTGGTGAGTGTTTCTATCGGGGCTATTGGAGGTTTTGGTGCCAACCACCACCTGCGTCAGTCGCTTGTTTTCCTCAACGTACCCACCATGGCTCAGCCGGAAGCATATATTGGTGAAGCGATGAATCTATATGACGAATCCGGTAAGCTTACCAGTGAAGAGACCCGTCAGTATTTCAAACATTTTATGAAAGAGCTGGCTGCATGGTATGAAAAGCATGTATAAGCCGGTAAAATGATTTGATTATATAGAAAAATTCCTGCTGCAATAAGATTGTAGCAGGTTTTTTTTATCCTTCGTGAAAAAAGCAGTAATTTTACACTTTATCCAAGAAATCATACAAATGAAACAATTACATCTTCATCTTTCTGACTCAAATATAGATCTTGAAATTGCACTGCCTGCATCTAAAAGTATCAGCAACCGGGCTTTGATACTGAATGCATTATCATACAGCCCTTACGATGTAGAAAATCTGTCGGACAGCGACGACACGCGGGTGATGCTGGCAGCATTTGACAGCCACAGCAATCATTTTGATATTGGTGCGGCTGGAACTTCCATGCGCTTTATGACCGCCTTTCTGGCTAAAACGGTAGGAGAATGGACCATCACAGGCAGTGAGCGGATGAAGCAGCGGCCGATTAAAATTTTAGTGGACGCACTCAATAAACTGGGTGGCAAGATTGAGTATCTTGAAAAAGAAGGTTTCCCTCCTTTGAAAATTTATGGCAGCGCCATGATGGGAGGTGACATTGAGCTGGACGGAAGCGTAAGCAGTCAGTATATTTCAGCGCTGATGATGATTGCACCCTATATGGTCAATGGGCTGACCATCAGCCTGCAAGGCGAAGTGATTTCACGCCCGTATATCGAAATGACTCAGCAAATGATGAAGGATTTTGGAGTGCATGCTGACTTTTCAGAACGCAACATCACAATAAAACCTCAAACCTACCGGCCGGTCCAATACCGTGTTGAAAGCGATTGGAGCGCTGCAGCCTATTGGTATGAGATTCTCTCCATTGCAGGAAAAGGAAAGCTTAAACTGCTTGGTCTGCAAAAGAAGAGCATGCAGGGCGACAGCCAACTGGCTAAAATTTATAAAGAGCTGGGTGTTGCCACAGAGTTCGTCAGTGACGGGGTAATACTTTCAACACTTGAGAGAAAAGCCTCTCAACGGTTTGAATATAACTTTATCAATCAGCCTGACCTGGCTCAAAGTGTGGTGGTTAACTGCTGCATGCTCAATCAGCAGTTTCACTTTACCGGATTGCAAAGCTTAAAAATTAAAGAGACCAACCGGGTAGCTGCCCTGATAGCTGAATTGAAAAAACTGGGTTATGTGCTGCATGAACCGGCTGAGGGTGAACTCGCCTGGTCGGGTGAAAAATGTGCTGAAGCCGACATGCCTGAAATCAGTACCTACGAAGATCATCGCATGGCGATGGCTTTTGCTCCGGTAGCATTAATCAGACCACTTGTTATTCTGAACCCTGAAGTAGTTAGCAAATCCTACCCCACTTTCTGGGATGATCTGAAGCTTATTTCTCAGTGAAACTGAGTGCTTATAGATGTTTAACCATTGACAAGCTGCGGCAAGGTCTGCATATCATTTTAATTTTGTACCTTTGCGGGCTGAAATTCAGACGGCATTTTTATTTCAAATTAAGGCTGCAATAAGCTGACTTTAAGGTGGATATAAACAAGCTGTCATTTATTATTTACTCCCTAAACAGAACAAATCGATGATTACAGTATCAGATCTCGCCATACAATTTGGGAAAAGAGTACTTTTCTCTGATGTAAACCTCAAATTTACCCCCGGAAACTGCTATGGCATTATTGGAGCCAACGGCGCCGGAAAGTCAACACTTATTCGTATGCTGAGCGGCGAGCTGGATCCCACACGTGGAAATATCCATTTCGGGCCGGGCGAGCGTCTATCCGTGCTGAAGCAGGACCATTTCGAATTTGATGAGTTCACAGTTCTTGATACTGTGATGATGGGCCATGACCTGCTCTGGAAAGTGAAAGAGGAGAAGGATGCTATCTATATGAAAGAGGATTTTACCGATGAAGATGGACTTCGTGCATCGGAACTGGAAGAGCAGTTTGCGGAGATGGACGGCTGGAATGCCGAAAGTGATGCTGCAGCTCTGCTGAGTGGAATTGGTATCACTGAAGACAAGCACTATCTGCTGATGCAGGAACTGAGCGGAAAAGAGAAAGTGAAGGTGCTTCTGGCCCGTGCACTCTTTGGAAAACCGGATAACCTGCTGTTGGATGAGCCCACCAACAACCTTGACCTCGACACCATTATGTGGCTGGAAGATTATCTGGCTAATTATGAGAATACGGTGCTGGTTGTTTCGCACGACCGCCACTTCCTGGATGCGGTAAGTACCTACACGGTGGATATCGACTTTGGTAAGATTTCACTTTTTGCCGGTAACTACACATTCTGGTACGAATCGAGCCAGCTGGCCCTGGAGCAGCAACGTCAGCAAAACAAAAAGGCTGAAGATAAGCGTAAAGAGCTGGAAGAGTTTATCCGTCGTTTTAGTGCCAACGTGGCCAAGTCACGTCAGGCTACCAGCCGCCGGAAAATGATTGAGAAGCTTAACATTGATGAGATTCAGGCTTCTACACGTCGCTACCCCGGAATTATTTTTACGCCTGAGCGGGAACCCGGAAATATGGTCCTCGAGGTGGCCGGACTGAGCAAAACTGCTGATGATGGTACACCACTGTTTAAGGATGTAAACTTTAATGTAGAAAAGAATGACAAAATAGCCTTTGTAAGCCGCGATCCGCGTGCCATGACTGCTTTTTTTGAAATTATCAATGGGCTGGATAAAGATCATGAAGGAACTTACAACTGGGGAGTTACCATAACTAATGCTTATCTGCCACTCGATAACTCAGATTTTTTCAATACAGATATGAGTATATCTGACTGGTTTGCACAGTTTTCTGATGACACTACCGAGTCTTATATCCGCAGTTATCTTGGCAAAATGCTGTTTAGCGGTGAGGAGATTTACAAAAAAGCCAGTGTGCTTTCGGGAGGTGAGAAAATGCGCTGTATGATTGCGCGCATGATGCTGGCTAACGCTAATGTGATGGTACTCGACTCACCCACTAACCACCTTGACCTGGAGTCGATTCAGTCGTTTAACAACACACTGATTAATTTCAAGGGGAACATTCTGATGTCGTCACATGACCGGGAATTTATTCACTCCGTCTGCAACCGGATTATTGAGCTGACGCCCAACGGTATTATCGACAAACAGATGGATTATGAAGATTATCTGGTTTCGGAAGATATCAAAGAAACTCAGGAAAAAATGTATCGGATATAATTATTCAGACAGCCTCCCTGGACAGGGAGGCTGTTTTTTTCGCTACTCTTCAACCAGCAATTTTTGTCCCACCCGGATAACATTGCTTTGCAGCTTATTCATCTCTTTCAGCTCATTCACCGTCAGGTGATAGCGTTTGGCAATTAAATATAACGTTTCCCCTGAAGCTACAGTGTGATATTGCTGCCCGTCGGATTGATTTTCAAGGACCGTTTCAGGCTGATCAGCACCGGTATCCGCCTGCCCGTTTATTATTGTAATTGCGGGAGACTCCGGTTCATCCCCGGCCGGGTGAATAAAGTTTATCTGAGGTTTTTCAACCCCCGCTTTTATCAGCAAGCGCTGACCGGTTTTCAGTCGCTTGTTGCGCAAATCATTGAGCGACATAATCGTAGAAACCGGTACATCGTAGGTAACAGAGAGCTTTGAAAGAGATTCACCCCGTTTCACCGTGTGGTAAACGGGTTCGAAAATATATTGAGTACTTGCCTGTGAAACTACTGCCCGGGTCTCACCGACTACCTGATCTCTGCGTGCAAAAAGTTGATCGGCCTGAATGCCGGCTGAACCGGTTTTGCCGGAACGTGTCAGTTTTTCATCGTGAGTGATTACCCGTCCCGCCTTCAGATAGCGGGGAGCATAGTACTG
>CAYPPC010000110.1:0-3491 GCA_964412435.1 uncultured Paludibacter sp. | reverse complement strand
GAAACAATCACACCCTTATTGACAGAAGCGTGCAGAAATTTGAACTCACCATTGCCCAGATTTTCAGTAACAATACCAACATGCCCCACCACTCCATTTCTTCTACGACCTTCAAAAAAGACCAGATCTCCGCGTTGCAGATCTTTTGTTTTAATGGCAGGATAGTGACTGCCCTGATCACGGGATGAGCGTGGCAGGTTGTAGCCAAAGTTCTTATAAACATGCGTTGTGAAACCCGAGCAGTCGAAGCCGCGTGAAGTTGTGCCTCCGTAACGATACGGTGTATTTAGAAACTGCATGCCGTAGTTGATCAGGGAGTCCTGCAGAAGCACCTCCGCTTTTACTTTCTCGCTGCTCTTTTCTGATGCTGTCAGGCGGGATGCTTTCGAGCATGAAAGCGATAAAAATGCCAGTAGTAGTATTAAAATAGAATTTCTTTTCACTTCTTCTGTTTTTTAAAAATTTAAAAGCTGCTTAGCTTTCACTGATTCTAATCAGGGCAATACAGCCAGTAACTCTTCAATATTTGGATGCAAAACGGAGCGGTAAAGCCAGCCGTCCTGCTTAATTTCAATTTGTTCTTTACATTGCTCTTCAACCGAATATCCGGCTCTGGCCAGCGCTCTGAAAGTCCAGTAAAGAGCTGTTTTGTCTTCAGAAATCACAGAAACTTTTTTAGACAACTTGTAGTTCATCGAGAAGTTCCCGTTAGTTTTGTTAAAATAGTAGGAGTCATTCTGAAATACCCGGTTGAAGCTGCCATCAAGTACCAGATCTTCAGGCACACCGCTGATAACTCCACCCTGCGTTGCCATCAGCCAGATTCGATCGGCAGCCTGGAGTGCAAGGTCCAGTTCATGAGTAGAAATAATGATACTTTTTCCGGTATCATGGGCCAACCGATGTAATAAATGCATAATTACAACCCGGTTGGGTAAGTCAAGATGAGCGGTTGGTTCATCCAGAAAGATGAGTGGCGTATCCTGTGCCAGCGCTTTGGCAATCATCACCCGCTGGCGTTCGCCATCGGAAAGTTCGCTGAGCAAACTTTTTCTTTTGTGCTCTAAATGAACCAGCTGAATAGACTCTTCAATTTTAACACGACCTGCTGAACTTAATCCTCCCAGCCAGTGTGAATAGGGTTGCTGCCCCAGTGCAACCACATCCCACACTGTGGCATTTTCAATCTCCACCTTATCGGTCAGCACCAAAGCAATTTGCCGGGCGAGCTCTTTCTGCGAATAGTCAGCAACCGGCTTGTTATTGATTTTCACATCGCCACCCAGCGGATGCTGCAAACCTGAAAGCGTACGAAGCAAGGTCGTTTTCCCACTTCCGTTTGGACCAATCAGACAGAGCATTTCACCTGCAAAAAGCTGCAGATTCAGATCACGCTGCACTGAATATTTTTCCCGCCCCCGGCGGTAACCGATTTGCAGATTCTCTGTATTTAATATGGTGGCTGGTGTCTCCATTCGTGGATTTTAGTTTCTGTTTTTAGCTTTACAAATCTATTATTTGTTTGATTTCTGCTTATCTTTTTCTTTTTAGAATAATCCATATAATTATCGGTGCTCCAAAAAGAGAGCTGATTGTATTAATCGGCAATGTGTAAGTCGGGATTTGCGATACAATATCGCAGACCAGAATTAAAACAGCCCCCAATATAATTGAAGCCGGTATGAGAATACGGTGAGAGGATGTTTTAAAGACTCCCCGGGCAATGTGCGGAATAGCAATCCCTACAAAACCAATGGGTCCGGTAAATGCAGTAACCGATCCGGCCAGCAGACTGGTAAGAATTACAACTGAGGTACGTGTGCGTGCAATGGATATCCCCAAACCGCGCGCATAGTTTTCACCCAGCAAAAAGCTGTCGAGACGGCTGTTGAGAAAAAATGTGAGCAACAACGCAATCAGTACCACGGGAGCAAGCAACTGCAAGTGTGTCCAGGTAACAGCACTCAGGCTACCCAGGTTCCATAATACAAAAAGTTTTATCGCATCCGGGTTGCTGTAATACTGCAAAATCCCTACTAATGATGAAACAATGGTTCCGAGCATGATACCCACGATCAGCAGGGAAACTGCATTCTCTACTTTGAAGGAGACCGCTACCACAATCAGCATCACCACAGCAGCTCCAATAACTGCCGCCAGGATAGTCAGCCAACCCGTAGCAACCATCACAGCTGCCGACGAAAGCATTACCAAAGCCACCCCCATACTCGCCCCTGAACTGACACCCAGCACGTAAGGATCGGCCAGCGGATTTCGAAAAAGGGTCTGCATCATCAGACCTGAAACTGCCAGAGCCGAACCAGCCAGCAATGCCGTTATCGCCTTCGGGAGTCTGAAATTGATTAAAATCTCACGGTTTATCAGATCATCCCCTTTTCCGGTGAAAGTGCTGAGCACATCGCTAAACGGAATGCGCACATGCCCCCAGGCCAGGTCAAACAGGAAAAGCAGCAACATGAGCAACAACAGAAGCAAAAAGGTGATATTTCGGTGTGTCTGATTCATTATTCCGGATAGTTTTACACGCTTATTCCTTTAATTTTTCTGCATAGAAAAGCTCCCTTCCGGGCAACAGCTGCGGATGCAGAATCGTTATTACGTCAGCCAGCAAAAGATCGGGCCGTGCCACCGAGCTTTCCCAAAAATCATTGGCACCGCCGGGCAACATCCTCTTATTGAAATTATAAACCTCTCCTTTTGTAACCGGACGGAACAGCGCATGACGGCTATCTTCGCGAATTAGTTCAGAAATGGTTGAAAAGTTGCAATTGAGCCACACTTCTGCATCAGAGAAATTTTTCAGGACCGCCTCCACGGTCAATGGCAGACTGCCGCTTGAAGTGGTATCGTTCTCATAATAGTAGGCGGCACCGGCATCTTTATAGAGCTGTGTCATATAGTTTTTGCCGGAAGGCATATACCAGGTTCCCCGAAAATTGGAGCCTGACATTACCACCGGTTTATGTTTCACCTCTGTCGTCTTTAGCTTCATCGAGTTATAATTGGATTCGATCTCATTAAACAGAGAATCAGCCAGAGCATCTTTATCATAGAAAGCCGCAACAAACTTGATCCACTCTGCGCGTGCAAGCAGACTTTCCTCCATCCACTCATTATTATAAATCACAGGAATGCCTGCCCGCTCAATGCGCTGTGCGTTGGCATCTGTGGTATTATAACCACTCATCATCAACGCTCCGGGTTGCAGTACCAGGGTTTTCTCTACATTAATAGAGAAGGCATCGCCTAAGTTTTCTGTGTTACCTGCCTCCAGCCGGGAATGCAGTTTTTCATTATAAATCAGCTCCGGATTACAAACTGCAATAATGCTCTCCAACTCGCTTAATTGTGATATAAACTCAACATGTGTCACTGCGGAGGTAGCGATGCTGCGAAGAGGAATCATTAATTTCACACCATCAACAGGCACATTTACCGAGTCATTTTTTACCAAATAGTAACGTTGCATC
>CAYPPC010000109.1:3025-9733 GCA_964412435.1 uncultured Paludibacter sp. | reverse complement strand
TGTTAAGCCGAGGTTCTCGGTAGCGGTGGTGGGTCATTCTGGTAGCGCCAGTGGGTGTTTCTGGTAGCAGTCGCGTGGTCTCGCGGTGAGGATTGCTTTGGTCTGTAGCTGATGGTTGCTGCAGCGGTATGAAAGGAATCCTTCATGGCTGATTATCGTGTGATCATGTCGTTGCTGGTGCAGCAGCGCTCTTACCGCCAGATTGAGGTGATGGCTGGGTGCTCGCATCGCGCGATCGCTCGTGCCCGCCGTGTCCTGGCCGAACTCGGGATCACGACCCCGGCGCAAGTTGACGCGCTCACGGTCGAGGAACTCGATCGTCTGTTCACTGATGGCCGCAAGAGCGTCAGTAGCGAGTTCGTCCCGATCGATATCGACCGGGTGGTTGCGGCGCGGGTGGGTCGGTCGAAGCCGCCGTTGAAAGTATTGTGGGCTCAGTATTTGGAGACCTGCGCGCCGCATGGCGTCCGGCACTATGGGTATGACCGGTTCTGCGAAATCGTGGCTGAGCACGTGCGGATACATGATTTGACGGCGCCGATTGCTCACGTGCCGGGACATACGATGCAAGTCGATTGGGCCGGAACCCGCATGGAGATCGTCGACCCGATCACTCGGGCAACGACTGCGGTGTCGGTGTTCGTGGCGTCGTTGCCGTATTCGGGCCTCGTGTTCGCGCGTGGCTATCTTGATCAGAAACAGTCAGCGTGGCTGGACGCTCACCGCCGCGCGTTCGAATACGTGGGCGGCGTCCCGTTGTTGGTGGTCCCCGATAACGCCTCGACGGCATCGAATCAGATCTCCACGAGTTCGCGTGCCAGGGATGTGAATGCCGCGTATGCCGAGTTCCTGGAGTACTACCAGACCGCTGCGGTCCCTACGAGGGCTGCGGCCCCGCGCGATAAGGGCAATGTCGAAGCCGGTGTCAAGGTCGTGACGCACTGGGTGATCCAGTATCTTGCAGGGCGCGTGTTCACGTCGCTGGATGACCTGAACGACGCGATCAGCGAGCGGGTGGACTGGATCAACGACAGGGTCCCGTTCCGGGGTGAGAATAGGTCCCGCGCCGCATGGTTCACCCAGGCTGAGAAAAGTGAGCTCCTCGATCTGCCTGAGCATCGGTGGGAGCCGGTCTCGTGGCGCAAAGCGAAAGTGCATCGGGACTGGCATATCCAGATCGACACGATCAAATACTCCGTCCCCTACTCGTTCGCTGGCCTGAACGTGGAAGTGCGGATCATCGGCGACACACTCGACGTGATCAGTGACGGGGAAGTGATCGCGACCCACCAGCATGGCCGCCACCGTAACGGCTATGTCACCGATCCTGACCATGGGCCTGCCTATTTGAGCGAATCGACGGGGTTGTGGACGCGAGCCTATTTCCTGCGCCAAGCCAGCAAAGCCGGACCCGGAACCGTCGAGGCCCTCACCCGGCTCTTGGATAGCCGCGTGATTGAGGCTCAAGGATTCCGCTCCTGTATGAACATCCTCGACCTCGGCAAACGCGGCAGCAGACAGCTTCTTGAGGCTGCGTGTCGCCAGCTGGTCGCCTCCGACCAGCACCGCCATATCTCTTATACGGCGGTGAAGAACATGATGACCTCGCTACGCACCCAACACGACTCCAGACCAACCAGACAGCCCGCAAGGACCCCAGAAACAGACACCAATGCTGGTGTCGATCGAGTCCAGGTCAGGGATACCAGCGGTGCGCATCTGGCCGGGCCGGCAGCGTTCAGCCTCGCCAACCTCACCGGCCGCAACCAGTCCCAGGAGGCATGAACATGATCGATCAGCTTCTGACTATCGACGACATGCCCCTGTTCACGCGCCTGCGGATGACCGCATTCGGGGAGACCGTGATCGGGATCGCCAACGACCCGGCCTTCGATGACTGGTCGTTCTCCCAGAAAATCAGACACGCCCTCGACCACGAGACACAAGCCCGGAGTGAGCGACGCCTCCACAAGCTGTTGAAAGCATCACGCACCCCGAACCCGGCCGCCTGCACCGAAGATATCCACTACCTTCCAGGCCGCTCGATTAACCGTGACGTGGTCACCCGCCTCGCTGCCTGCAGATGGGTCGACCAGTCCACGAACCTCGTGATCCTCGGCTCCTCAAGCGTGGGCAAATCGTATCTCGCCCAAGCACTCGTCAACGCCGCCTGCCGACACGACTACACCGCGATCTACTACCGGCTCGACGACCTCGCGAACCAACTCGCCGTCTACCATCACACCGATCCCGCCCGCCTGAAGTTCCTCCAAGGCCTCCACGCGTGTGACGCGCTAGTCCTGGACGACTTCCTTACCACGCCCATCACAGGCGAGACCGCAGCCGAGATCCTCAACATCCTCGCAGCCCGCGAAGGACGAGGCTCAACCGTAGTCACCAGTCAGTTCGACCCCGAAGACTGGTACAAATCACTCCACGACGCCGTCATCGCCGAATCCATCCTCAACCGAATCGTCGCAGGCGCCGAAATCGTCCAACTCGCCGGCCCCAACATGCGACAACACACCGCCACAGAAACCAACGAGACCAAGAAATAACCCTCAGCGCGGGCGCAGCGACTGCTACCCGATCGTCACGCCCGCGCTACCACAACGACCCACCACCGCTACCGAAAGCTACGGCTAAACAGCTGCAGCATCGATTCGTCTGGTTCGCTTTGGGTTGGGGGTTTCTCTCGCAGAGAGGTGCTCAGCGAGTTGAGCTGGAGATCGCGCTTCGGTTTTGAGCCGCCACGTGGGGGTGTCCATCGTCGCCTCCTGGGTGAGGTTGAAAGGTTGCCTACTAACCAGAAGTAATTTGGAGGGCCCTTCAGGGACACCTCAGCCCAAAATAGTTGGAAATTGGAGGGTTTCCAACATCGGTGACAGACCCACCGGGGACATGAGGCAGGAAGTCTCAGCTGTGGGTCTGAGGCAAGGCAGCATCGAGAAGATACGGCAGATCCTCTGGCACCCGCGACAGAGCGATAAGCCCCGACCCCTGATTTGCCGGCATGTCCAGGCTGATCCAGCGTCCCGCCCAACCTGGAGACATTGGCGCCAGGACCGCGACCCCGATGGTCCCTATGTCAGTGAATGAGCAAAGGAGCCCCCTATCGCGTTCACGCCTGAGGCTCATTCGCCACTTGGGCGGGAGACCTGATTCCTCGTCGACTCCATCTTGGAAGGCTTGATACTCGCCAGCGGCTTGAACCACCTCAATGCGCGCAGAGATTGGGTTCGAGCCACCGGGTTCTTTCATGGCAAGCCACCAGGGTCCGACCATTCCCTGGAGCGGGAGCCCTCCGGCTAGTTCGTCGAGACTGATTTCCAGAGCTTCAGCGATCGCTTTGGCCTGAGGGAATGATGGCTGCACTTCGCCTGCTTCGTAGCGGCGGATCTGGCGTGCATCAGTGCCGGCCTGTTTCGCGAGTTCTGCTTGGGACATGCGTAACTCTTGGCGTCGTCGCCTGATGACCTCACTCACGTCCACCCTCCTAGTTTGTCAGTGCTGACCCGTTGTTGCGATCTGCGTTGCCTACATTCTGACTTATACCCCTTGCGTAGGACAGTCTTGTCCTTTATGGTGAGGGGTAAGCGGTCCGCAACGCGGACCTTTCACCCCTTAGGAGTTTGTGATGGCTGTTCAGGGTCCGTTCAAGGTTGATTTTGGTGATGTGTTTCCGCATGGGTGTGCGGTGGTGGGTGAGGTGTCGGCGCAGGTTGATTTTGAGGCGTCGACTCGTGAGAACCGGGTTCAGGCGCGTGACAAGTCCACTGGTGAGTTGGTGTGGACGGTGGATGTGATGGATTTCGATCCGGAAGCGCGGGAGCGGACGTTCAAGGTGAAGATCGCGGCGCCGGTGCAGCCGGTTCCCCCGGAGGCGGCGAATGGGATGCCAGTGCGTCCGGTGTTCCTGGAAGGCCTGACGGTCACGCCGTATTTGAAGGAGATCGGCAACGGCCGTTCGCGGATCGCCTACAGCCTGCGGGCATCAGGGATGGCTTCGCCGCGCAACCTTCGGGCGACGCAGACCGAGAAGGCGTCGTAATGTCTGCGGTCAAACCGCTGGCGGTGAACGCCGAGGTTCAGGCGGCACAGGACGCAGAGAAGACCGCCCGGGATGCATTGCGGTCGCAAGCGGTGGACGTGTTGACCCGGGCAGCGAGGTCGACTCGCACGTTAGATGACGGGCTGGTGGTGGAAGATGACTTTGCCGGCTTCCTGGCGGGCGTGGTGTCGTCGGTCGCGGCGAATCTGGGCGCTGCCTACTTGGTGACGGCGGGACGTCCGAGCTCGTGGGCGGCCAAGCTGGTCGACCAGTTGGTCCAGGGCACGGTCGGTGGGGATCCGGCTTATCTGATGACCTTTCGTACCGAACCGGTGATCGTGCCGTTGAACGTGGCCGCTTTGGTGGAGGAGGCCGATGGCCTGGTCTCGTTCTTTGACGCCGAAGCGGCGCTGCCTGTCTCTTCTGATGGGGATATGGCGGTTCAGCTTGCCGAGTTGGAACAACTCCACGCCGGCTACCTGAACGCCTACACCGACTATGCCCGACGGTTTACCGAGACTGTTGAGGCGTATGCGTTGACGATCCCCGAGCTTTCTCGGGCGCCGGCTGAGTGGGGCGCCGATCGGACGCTGTTGGTGCCGGTGATAGTGCAGGCAGAGACAACCCCGGATTACTGGCGGGCCGGGCCGTTGAACCCGGTGGAGTGGGAGGGCGACCCGTTGGTGTGGCGGTTGTGGAAACACGCTTTCGACACCATCGGCCTTCCTTCCATCCCTCCTGAGGTGGTGTGACATGTCCAGCCTGTCAGCAGTCAAAGATCGTGGGCTCTTCACCAGTATCTTGCGCGAGGGCTGGTGGTGGCTTCGCGCAGCGGTGTCTGTCCCGGTCACTTTTCCACGTTTCAGCCTGCTGACAGGTATGGCACTGCTGGCCGCTTCCCTGCTGGGGCAGGCCGGGTGGGCTGTTGGCGCAGTGGGCGTTTTGGCGGTGGTTGGTGTTGTGGTGGCGGCTTGGCGACGGTACGCCCCGGCGAGTTTCACCCGGTTGGTGCGGGACCCGTGGTGGCGGTGGCGGGTGTCGGGTTGGGTGCGCCGGTCGTGGCCAGAACTGATGGCGGGCTGCGGGTTGGCTCGGGGTCCGCATGCCCGGTTGGAGGCGCCGGGGTTGGGTCGGTTGTGGTGGCGTAACGGGGAACTGCATGCGGTTCCGGTGTTGTTGGTGGGTCAGACGGTGGACGATTTCGCTTTGGCCCAGGAGCGACTGCGGGTGGCGGTGGAGGCCACCCGAGCCCGGATCGTCGCCACCTGCTCAGCGACCGCCTGTGAGGTGGTGTGGTCGTTCACCGACACTTTGGCCCAACCCTTCGAACTGGCCCCACCTGACGGGGCTGGCGGGTTGGATCGGGTGTGTCTGGGACGTACCGAGGACGGCAACCCGTGGTGGTTGGATGTGCGGGTTTCCACTTTGGTGGGCGGCTCCACTGGCGCCGGGAAGGGCTCGGTGATGTGGGGTGTGTTGACCGGGTTGGCACCCCAGATCCATTCGGGTTTGGTGAACGTGTACGGCATCGATTTGAAGGGCGGAATGGAACTGGCCCTGGGCGAGGGCCTGTTCACCGCCTGTGCCACCACCCCTGCCGACGCGGTCGCCCTGTTGGAATCCGCTGTTTCTTCCTGCCAGGCCCGCGCTTCGGGGTTGGCCGGCCGGACCCGGTTCCACACCCCTTCCGAGGTTGAGCCGTTGGTGTTGATCGTGATTGATGAGTTGGCGTCATTGTTGGCGTACCTGCCGGAGCGGGACCTGTTGCGGCGGGCGGAGCAGGCGTTGGGGGTGTTGTTGTCGACCGGCCGGGCGCCTGGGTTCTATGTGTTCGCGTTTTTGCAGGATCCCCGCAAAGAGGTGGTGCGGATGCGCTCACTGTTCACCCAGACGATCGCACTACGGCTGCGCGACAAGGAAGAGGTTGCCATGTTGTTGGGCGACGGCGCCGTGGCGGCGGGGGCGTTGTGCCACAAGATCCCACCCACACTGCCGGGGGTCGGGTTCGTGGTGGGCGAAGACGGCCGCCCAGTCCGGGTACGCGCCGGCTTCGTGACCGATGAGTTGATCCGCCAAACCGCAACCGTGTTCCCCTCCCCCAGACCCCAACCAGAAGAAGAGCTAGCAGAAATACCTGCGGCGTTGTTGCCGGTGAATGGTGCCGATCGGGGGTTGGTGTGATGTCCAGGTGGGCGGTTCCGGTGGTGGACGCGGCGATGGCCAGACAGTTGGCCACCACGGAGGGGGTGTGTGTTCGTCCGCAGTTGCATTCGGTGTGGGATGTGACCACCGGTAAAGAAGAGTTGGTGGCGATCCCGTGTGGATCGACCAGAGAGTCACGGTGCCCATCGTGCGCCCGGAAGGCCCAGTTGTTGCGGATGCAACAGTGCGCCGAGGGGTGGCACCGCACCGACGAACCCGAACTGGCACCCAACCCCCAAAACGATGATCAGCTCCTGGAGCCCACCGCCAACCAAGAGCAGAGAGAGCTGGGGCAGCCGGTGTCGCGGCGGGCGCGGTCGACGAGGCGGCGGGAGGATGTGCCGGATTTGCCTCGGGTGGTGATGGCGGATCGGACGGTGGGGGTGACTTTCCCGGGTCGGGATGGTCGGGTGTTTCGGCCCTCGATGTTTTTGACGTTGACGTTGCCGTCGTAC
>CAYPPC010000109.1:0-3015 GCA_964412435.1 uncultured Paludibacter sp. | reverse complement strand
CGGCGGGGTACCGGTGGCGCCGGGTGGTTATGACTATCGGCGTGCGGTGTTGGATGCGGTGTTGTTCCCACGCCTGGTGGATCAGTTCTTCAAGAACTTGCGCCGGTGTGCGGGGTTTGATGTGCAGTATTTCGCGGTGGTGGAACCCCAAAAGCGGGGCGCTCCTCATCTGCATGCGGCGGTACGGGGGGCGATCCCAAGAGCGATCTTGCGGCAGGTGGTGGCCGCCACTTATGTGCAGGTGTGGTGGCCGGCGTTCACTACCCCGGTGTACACGACACGGTTGCCGGTGTGGGACGGCCAGGACTATGTAGACCCGACCAGTGGCGCGGCGTTACCAACGTGGGGTGAGGCCTTGGACTTGTTGGACGAAGACCCGAATGTTCGGCCGGTGCATGTGTTGCGGTTTGGTCGGCAGTTGGATATGCGGGGGATTATCGCGCCGTCGGCGGATGCGGATCGGGCGATCAGGTATTTGGTGAAGTATTTGACCAAGGGTGTGACCGAGCCGTTCACGGATCCGGATCAGGTGGATTTGGCGTATGAGGCGCATGTGACTCGCTTGTTTGAGGAACTCAGGTTTTTGCCGTGTTCGGAGCGGTGTGCGAATTGGTTGCGGTTCGGGGTGCAGCCCAGGAACGCGGGACCGGGCCTGGTGCCGGGCAGGTGTGTTCGTAAAGCCCACGAGCGGGAGTGTTTGGGGTTGGGGGGACGTCGGGTGTTGGTGTCTCGGAAGTGGTCGGGCAAAACGTTGGCCAGGCATCGGGCGGATCGGGCGTTGGTGGTGCGTCAGGTGTTGGAGGAGGCCGGCATGTCGGCCCCTGAGATTGACCGGTTGGCGGCTGAGGTGCGGACTGCAGAGGGGCAGGCCAGGTTTGTGTGGACCCGGTTTGGAGCATCGCCCCCGAGCGTATGTGGGTGTGATTTTGCGTAGTGTGGCGGAACGCCGCCGGTGGCGTGCTGAGTATGAGCGGGCCAAAGGTTTGACTGGTGGGGTGAGTGCGATGCCGCCGTGAGGGGTTGCGTTGTGCTGACCAGAGTTTGGCCTGGTTCCCGTTAGGTGCAAGGTTTTTGGTGGGGACAGGCCCCTGTCAAGGGTGAGCGCAGCGAATCTTTCCAAGACACACAGTGCCCTTGACAGGGGTCTGTCCCCACTGACAATCCGTGTGATGGGAACCAGGCCCACCCGACCCAAACCCGAATGTTTTCTTCCTCCGCCCTTGGTGGGCGGAGGGTTATGGACACCCGTTGGGTGTTCCCACCCTCTAAGTGTTTCTCTTCTGCTCCCCCGTTGGTGGGGGTGTGGTTGTTGTGTCTGTTTGTTTGGAGCAAAAGATGTTTTCTGCCGAGAATTTGGAGCAGTTGATGACGGTTGTGATGGGGCTGGCGGTTTGTCTGGCTGCGATCACGATTGTGTCGCGTTCGAAGCGTGCCGATTATGCGGAGACGGCTCGGATCACGGTGAACACGTTCATCGGGATGGCCTTGTTCGCTCTGGGGGCTGGTGGTGTGGCCTACGGGGTGTTCGGGAAGCGGATCCTGCAGTTCCTGGGCTTCAACGTCTAACCCACCCAGTTTCTAGAGAGTGCGGGTGTGTGTTGTGCCTAGGTTGCATACCGATGATGGTCCGCGCCGGTTGCGGGCGGTGTGGTTGGGTCCGTCTGGGGCGACGTTGCCGTTTGAGTGGACGTATGTGCAGTGGGTGGCCACGTTGGTGGCTATCCCGATCGCGGTTGTGGTGTTGGCGGGGTTGGGGATTGTTGTTCACCAACTCTTTCCCGGTTTTGACATGTTTTTGGTGTGGGCGATTGCGTGGGTGTGGGGCCCGGCGTTGGGAGTGTATTTCACGGTGAAGGTGATGCGGCATGTCACTTTCGATCTGCCGTTGGCGGCCAGGGTGTGGCTGGTCCGCACCGAGTTGAAACCCAAACCACTCCCCCGCGCTTATGCCCGCATAGTTCGGGCTCCTCGGATTGGGGAGTTGGCTGGGCCGTCGGCGCGGGCGTTGCGTTGGCCCCACCCAGAAGGGGTGCCGGTGTTTGTTGGTGGGTCGAGTGTTCGGGTTCGTGGATAGGTGTGGAGGTTGTGATGTTCAAAAACAGTGTGGGCCGTCGGGTGGTTGCTCGACGCGCCAAGACCCCGACTCGGTCTGGTGTTGGGTTGGTGTTGGGTCGGTTGGGTTGGTGGCGGCAGTCGCGTGAGGTGGGGTTGTCGTTGGCGACGTCGGGGGTGGCTGGTGCGTTGCAGTTCACTTCTGGTGGGGTGTTTTGTTGGTTCGAGTTGGGTGCTCAGAATTGGGATTTCAAGACCCAGGATGAGCGGTTGGCGTTGTGGGATCAGGTGACCTACCGGTTGGGGGCGTTGACTTCCAGCGTGGGCGTGGACACTGATGGCCGCCCGATCCGGTTGCGGGTGACGACCAGGCCGTATCCGGCGTTCGAGTTCGCTCGCCGGCTCGATGAGTCTTGTCCAGATCGGTTGCCTGATGTGGCCGAAGAAACGTGGGATTCGTATTTGGAGCATGCCCAACGCCGGTTGCAGTCCACGGGGTTGGACCAAAAGTTGGTGGCGTTGGGGGTGTGGGTGTGCCCACCAGCATCCCCGAGGGTGGTCGAGGAGTTGACCGCTGGGGTGGAGCATCCCGATGTGGCCACGGTGAAAGTGTTGAACGAGGTGGCCGCCTTGGAGCGGGTCATGTCTGGTGCGGGGTTTGATGCTCGTCCGTTGTCGGGTCGGGATATGGCGTTCCTGTTTCATCGCAGCCTGTCGATGGGGGTTCCAGTACCCGCCACAGCTGGGGTGGGTGGTGCCAGGTGGGAACCATCAGAGTTGGCTGCGGTGACCGAGCGGTGTGCGTGGACAGCTGTTCCGTTTGGGACGACGGTGCAGGTGCATACCGAGCGGCGTGGGGTGTCGGTGGATCGGCATGTGGCGGTGGTGTCTGTTGGTTCGATGCCGGATCAGACCTGGCCAGAGAATGGTAGGGAGCCGTGGATGTTGGCTCTGGATTCGTTG
>CAYPPC010000108.1:7748-9769 GCA_964412435.1 uncultured Paludibacter sp. | reverse complement strand
AAAAGTATGCAAAATAATCGGATTTAAGCTATAAAAAGAGAAAAGAGTGAACCAAAACTTCAGTTCACCCTTTTCCCGAATAAGTTTCTTTTTATTATTTTGAGAGATAGGCAGAAACACCTTCCTGGGTCGGTTTCATGGCATCGTCACCTTTGCGCCAGTTGGCCGGGCAAACCTCGCCATTCTCTTCTGTAAATTGCAAAGCATCCAGCACGCGGATAGCCTCATCAACACTGCGGCCAATCGGCATATCATTCACCAGCTGGTGGCGTACAACTCCCTCTTTGTCAATAAGGAAAAGCCCGCGGTAAGCTTGCGGTACTCCCACGAATTTAATTTCGCCGGTCTCCTCATCATACTCTTCAGCACCTGCGAGCACATCATACGCACGCGATACCATCATCGACTGATCAGCAAAGAGCGGATATTTCACACCTTGAATTCCACCATCATTTTGTGGTGTCTGAAGCCATTTCCAGTGTGAGAACTGGGAGTCGGTAGATGCTCCGACAATGGCGCAGTTGCGTGATTCGAACTCATCCATTTTATCCTGGAATGCGATCAGTTCGGTCGGGCAAACAAAAGTAAAGTCTGCCGGATAAAAGAACAAAATCACATATTTTCCTTTATACTGCTCCAGTGAGAAGTTTTCTACAATATCGTTTCCGTTTACAACAGCTACACCTGACACTTCAGGTGCCTTTTTTCCAATTAATAATGCCATAATACTGTGGTTTGTTTTTTAAATATTTATAAATTAAAAGTGGTTTTCTATATAAAAAGAGCCAATACGCAGCCCGACGGCGGTATCAGCTCGATCGCTACTTGTATGTAACGAAAAACAGGACTAAAATGTTCACTTTTATTTTTGAATAAGTACGGTACAGTAAGCAACAATGCCCTCATTGCGCCCCAGATATCCCAGTCTCTCATTGGTAGAAGCCTTGATAGAAATATCCGCCGGGTCCACATCCATCACTTCGGCCATTTTTGCCTGCATGGCAGGGATATGCGGGTTCATTTTGGGCTGCTCAGCCACAATGGTGCAGTCGGCATTGCCCAGCTCCCAGCCCTCAGCGCGCAAGAGTTCCATCACCTTTTTTAGCAACACCTTGCTGTCCACATTTTCAAACTCTGCTGCCGTATCGGGAAAATGAAAACCGATATCACGCAATCCGGCTGCTCCCAGTAAAGCGTCACAAAGCGTGTGAATCAACACATCAGCATCGGAGTGTCCTTCCAGTCCCAGGTGATAATCCAGTTGAATACCGCCCAGCCAGAGCTCTCTGCCGGGTGCTAAAGCGTGCACATCATAACCAAAACCTACTCTTATTTTCATAATCTTCTTATAAAATGAAAAGAGTACATGCAGCAACTTACCTCATGTACTCTTTCTATATTTTAAAAATAATTTTCTATCGCATCAGGTTTTTCAATCCGTCCATGTTGAATCCAAGAGTCAAACGCAGAGTTTGATCTAACGGGTTTGACTGTGCAGCAGAGATAAGGTAAGCTGCATCAATTTCAAACATATTCATTTTGAAACCAACACCGGCGGTGAAATACTTTCTGTTACCTTTCAGTTGGTTTTCATGGAAATAACCTCCGCGAATAAAGAACTGATCATTGTAACCGTACTCGGCACCAAGCGACCACATAATCTCTTTCAGCTCTTCTGAAAACCCACCCGGAGCATCATTGAATGATTTGAAAATACCGGCAATGGGTCCGGTTTGCTGGTAAGCTTCGTATCTCTCGAGATAGCTGGGTGAATCATAAGTTTCATCACCTATCGGCTTCACCGGAGTAGGCACAAGCAGCTTATTCAGATCTATACTGACAGCAAATTTATTATAGTCATCCATAGGCATTTCGAAAGAGGTACCCAGGCGGAAATTAGTCGGAATAAAGATACTGGTCAGGTTCTGGTCATATGAAATTTTAGAACCAATGTTCGAAATATTCAAACCAAAACTAAGGTTGGCATCACCCATAGCCATTTCAATGGGTTGCAGATAGTA
>CAYPPC010000108.1:1090-7738 GCA_964412435.1 uncultured Paludibacter sp. | reverse complement strand
ATACATCGGGTAAGCTGTATTGTTCACACCATTGTTCAGGTCAGAACGAATATAGCGGAATGCAACACCGGCAGAAAGATTTTCTGAAAGCTTACGGGAATAACCCAGATCTACAGCCATTTCGTTGGGATGTGCTGTACCGTAGTCATCACCGGGTCTTTCACCGGTCAGTTTAATTTCACCCAGAGAAAAGAAACGCAGTGATGCACTCACCGCCTGCAGCTCATCAAATTTCCAGTAACCGGCAGCATAAAGCAGGTTGATATCGTTCACCAGCTTACTGAGCCAGGGTGTGTACGAGAATGTAAAGCCTGCCGGGCTCTCCATAAAAGCATACTTAGACACATTCCAGTGCTGTGAATTCATATCTGGTCTGGTGGCAACACCCACGTCACCCATACCTCCCGCACGGGCATCAGGTGTGATAGTCAGTGAAGGAACTCCGGTAATCAGCGGGTTGAGTTGTTGATTCAATTCTTTCTGAGCAGCTGCTGAAAATACAAACAGCGTAGTCAGCAGTAATACAAAAGTTTTTTTCATATAAATAATTATCTGATTTCTTTTTTACAGTTTTGGCTTTGATTAGTTTTTCAATCTATTTTTAAACGAAATAATTTATTTTTATTGCGTAAGCACAATTATTTTATTTGCTTTTGATGTCATTTTTCCATTGATAGTGTTGACAGAGATTTTATAGAGATATACCCCCGGTGCAACTCTACCTACTCCTGCTCCTCTCAAATCCCAGGTCAGATTATCAGCATTACTCTGTTTTTTTGTATAGAGCAGGCGTCCGGCCAGGTCATAAATTGTCAGCGTAGTTTCAAGTACGGTTTGCGGGCGGTCATGCTCAATCACAAAAGAGGTGTGGGTTTGTGCCGGGTTCGGATAATTAGAAACTGAGAAAACTCTGGGTTTAAGTCCATTCACCACCTCAAACTCGACTGTTTGCACTGTGGAGTTATTAAGCAGATCCCAGGCATAGAATGACAATGTATGTCTTCCTTCTGTCAGCTCAGGAAGCTTCATACGCACCGTGCCGCTTCGGTAACTACCGGGATCCGACTCATAATTATCATTCAAAATATAAGTAGTTACCGGATTGTTATCAATCACCAGTTTCAGATCGTGCCCGATACCGCTGCCGGCTGTATTAATTCCATTCTCGTCGCTCACATGAGCAACAAAAAGAGGCGTTTCATTCACTTTACCACCCTCCATAAAGTCCGGACTATTCAGATAAATCGACACTTCAGGTCCCTCACTGTCGTTAAACTCCGCATCGGCCGTACCACCCACAATAAAGTTCTCGTAATAGCCCTGCGCTTCACGGCCTTCATCCTCTTCGGTAGCATAATAGTTGATTCGACCTGTTCCAAAGTTATAACGAATGTCGCGGGGAATCATAGCGGTAAACTCAAACTCACCATTTTTCACAAGGGCTTTTCCGGAATAAATTCTGTTAGGACGATCATTATAGGTAATTGCACCGCCATCCTGATTATTTAATGTTTGAATTCTCTGTACTTTATCATAAATAGATATCTCTACCTCTCCATTGAAATCTGTCAGTCTATTACCATCTTCATCTGCAACATAAGCTCCAAAATGATTGACGGAGAGTGCTCTCAGCACTTCATCTCCGGCCACCGGATTGCCGTTCAGACTCTCAGTAACCACCTTATAGTGAGTTGGATAAGTGAGCCTCAAGGCCGGATTACCAAATAACATGTATGAGAGCTTATTCATGCTCCCTCCCACATCATTCTTCGACATTCGCACCGCATCTCCCAGTCTCGGATACTCTCCGTTGCTCTCTTTGGCAAAAAGTCGCTGTACAAATTTATTATTAAGGCGTGCATTTTCAGAAGCATAAACCACACGTGCCTCAGAAAAGAGTCCGATGCCGCCACCGCTCGGGTTAAGCAGCACATACTCACCGGCAGAGATAGGCTTCACGTCAAACAGCACAAAGTCACAGGTGGCAGCCACCCACAATGGCAACTTATCATTGTACATATTCACAATATCAGCGGTGGTGAGAATACGCTCATCGGTCCACCCGTGCTCTCCGGCATGTCCCATAAAGTTGAGCATAAAAAGTCCGGAGCTCAGCAAACTGTTTAGTCTGTTTTCAACCAGCGGATAGCTGCTTCCACTCGCTGTTACCTCTTTTTTATAAGCATCCAGGTGAAGTCTGTTATATTGATAACCGGGAAAATACTCTTCCATCACTTTGGTCACCTGATTCTCCATATCACGCATGTGCAGGCCGCCATCCCCATCATCCGCCACAAAAGCAAGCTGATTCTTCCAGTTACCTCGCACCTTGTTACTCATATAGGCAATCATTTTGTTCACCACATCTTCAGCCTGCTGTGTAGTAGATACAGAAAAACGTCCGATTCCTAAATCCAGCTTATCGGAATTCATTAAGACTCCGGAGCCTTCCCGCAGCATCCCGAAATAATCATCAGTAACATAAGACTTTATCAGATCCAGCGAGTTATCTGCCTGGTAAGTAATCACCAGGTTATCACCGGAATCTTTTATAATACCTCTGTTATCATAGGAGCCTCGTCCGAACAGGAGTAAGTATTTAGGTTTTACAGGTCCCGGGCGGTCATACCACATTTTCATTGCCAAACGATAGGCTGATGCATCCGGTGTACCGGAAGAGAATTCATTATAAGTCTGTTCGGTGGTTATAACATTGACCGACATATTATCCATATCCCGATGCGCCTGAGCCAGGCGCTGTGCCTGCACAAGAAATTTGGGATGTGTTATTATAGTAAACTCTGCAGCCTCCATCGCATGGAGATTCTGATTTGGAACATTATCTGACACTGAGGGTTCGGGGAAAGAGGATGCTGCCCCCGCAGGCTGCACAGCCACATACTCCCGGAGGATCTCTGCGGTGTCATAAAACTCCACAATATTGCCATTCTGAGTTATGGCAACAACCTGCATATTCACCGGATCAGTAACATCCCACACCTGAGTACCTGCAGGAGCGTTCTCAATTCTGAAGTGATTGATCGCGTCGGTTCCGTAATTATCTTTATTTCTGAAATAAAGCTGATTTTCGGTCATGATTAGCTTGCGCCTCACATTCAGGGCCATATAGTTCAGATATGCACGCTGTTCCGAGGATGTTTTTGAAAAACGGAGTGTAAAATTCAACTGGTCTGAAGCATTGCTGAACTGCAGCTTTTCGCTCACCTGAAAGCCAACCACATAACTATCATGTCTTTTAATAGGCACATTCACAACGGATGGAGTTGCCCCGTTCAGTGATAACTCAAAGCGGGAGGCATTGCCGGCACTGACAGCCATATCAAGCCATACAGAGACCTGGGAGGGAACTATATTGGAGAACTTAAAGCTGAAATCGCGGCTCAAAGGAGAGATGTTAAACTCTTCACCATAAAAGACTTTACCGGATTTACCCAGATTAAAACCTTCAACTTCATGTACATCAAAATCATCAAACTCCCGGATAATCTTCACTGTTGAGCCTTCCGGCGCACTCATCGGGTTGCCTCTTCCGGCAGGCCTTTTGCCGGTCCCGGCATCGGAAGTGATAAAGTAGTAGCCTTCGTTGGAATAGTGATTCAGTGTATGGCGAAAAGAGTTTTGTCTGGAGTCAAAATGCCAGTTTCTAACGCCACGGGCATAAAAAACAATAAAATCTCCGGAGTTAAACACTCCGTCACTCCCCTTCTCCATCCAGATAGCCACTTCCGGCAAATCATCGGGGGGTGACTGATTCAGATCCTGACTTTGCAAGCCGCCACCATATCCGAAAACACGCACATTAGCCGGGTCGACACCCATCGATTTTAGCGCATCGTAGCTTATTTTATGTAAACCGGTTTTTGTAATTTTAATCTTCACAAATTTACCTGAAGCCAACACAGAGTTTTCTGCATAAGTTTTTTGCGTAGCAGCAAAGGGCATCTGCGGCATCGCGGAAAGCTCCTCCATTTCCTCTGATTCGGGCATAGCACCCAACTGCAAGCGCGACTCCTGCGCCAGCAAAAGGAATGTAAGCAGTTGAATTACAAACACAAAAAACAAAAAACGATTCCTCATAAAACTCTTTATTTGAAAAGCTTAAGCAGCTTCATTACAGCAAATATTTTGCCACATTTAAGGGCTACCTTATTTAACGGAATTTTCTTTCAATTATTACAAGGTTCATCCGGACTGATTAACTGAATAAGTAACGCCTTTTTGAACTATATTGTTTTGAAACCGGGCGGTATCCCGGCTCAACAAAAAGCCCGGCTCAATGGCCGGGCCCGTTAAAGAGTTTCTTTTTCCCTTATTTGATCTGGAAGTCAAACATCTTATTTTCAAAAATAAAGCCCTGGAGACGATTTCCGATTTTCACCTCACCCACTCCGGCGGGTGTACCGGTATAGATAATATCTCCAATTTTCAGGGTAAAAAACCGGCTGATATAAGAGATAAGTGTATCGATCTCAAAAATCATATCTTTTGAATTTCCCTCCTGAACAGTGTTACCGTCAATATCCAGGCGAAAGCTTATATTCTGCACATCCCCCAGTTGCTCTTTGGGTAAAAATGCGCCGATAGCAGCCGAGTTGTCAAAAGCTTTACTGATCTCCCAGGGTCTGCCCTCAGCTTTGAGTCTTCGCTGCACATCACGCGCCGTAAAGTCGATTCCGAGCCCTATCTCATCATAATACCGATGTGCAAATTTAGGTGCTATATGCTTCCCAACACGGTTTATCTTCACAAGAAGCTCTGTTTCGTAATGAATTTCATTACTAAAATCAGGGATATAGAATGGCCGGTTGACCCTCAAAATAGCTGAGTCAGGTTTCATAAAAACCACCGGCTCTTCCGGATTACTGTTTCCTAACTCCCGGTTATGCTCCCTGTAATTCTGACCAATGGCAAAAATTTTCATGCTGAAAAAATGTGATTTACATGCTGTCCTGCAACTCTTGCAGACGATTAAACATCACAGCCAGAGAGGCATAAATTGAGGTGTTTTGTACCACCACATTCTCCGGCACACGAATACGAAACGGCGTAAAGTTCCAGATAGCTTGTACTCCGCCACCCACAATCCGGTCTGCAACACCCTGCGCCTTGTCTGTCGGCACGGTGAGCACACCAATATCTACCCCCATTCTCTTTCTCATGGAGGCAAATTTATCAACATGATAAATCGGGATGTTGTTGATGGAGGTACCTACCAGATCCTCTTTCACGTCAAAACCGGCCACAATCTCCAGCCCGTAATGACTCAATCCATTGTCGTGAAGCAAGGCTCCGCCCAGGTTTCCAACTCCAAAGATAAAAGCTTTGTGCAGACGGGTGAAGCCAAGAAACTGTTCTAAAACAGAAACCAGCTCACTCACATCATAACCTACCCGGGTTTTACCGGTAATATCGACATACGATAAGTCTTTGGCTACTTTCGATGCATCGATGGCTAAATTGTGTGCAATCTGTGTGGAAGAAAGATGCAGCTCACCTTCGCGAAGCACCAGCTGCGCATAAGCAAGATACCACGGCAAACGCCGGAGAGTTGGTTCCGGAACTTTGAATTTAATTTTAGACATTCGTATGAGATTTTAATTAGATAAATATTTCTGCAAATGTACGAAATTTTTCAAAGCAACAAAAGGAACAGGCCCATTGATTTTATAAAAAAATGAAATTATCTCACAAGAAGCACCTACGTGCCATTTTGTCAGAAAACAAAACTTAAAGCTTGATTTCCACGCCATTATGGCAAAATCCAAGAGTGGTAAGATTATTGAAATATTCTTTGCGTATAAAAACAGAACCTCAATTAGAAAAATAAAAAAGGAGATAAAACTATGAACTTTAATAATTTTACAAGCAAATCACAGGAAGCTGTTCAGCGCGCCCTTACACTGGCACAAACCAGTGGCCAACAGCAGATTGAGCCTGCTCACATGCTGAAAGCTATCATGACGGAAGGCGAAGAGCTCATCCGCTTTCTGTTTGGGAAATTAGGGGTTTATCCCAACCAAATAAATGACGCACTCGATAAAATAATCGAGGGGCTGCCGCGTGTATCGGGCGGAGAACCCTACCTGAGTCGCGAACTGAACGAGGTCTTTCGCAAAGCAACAGACCTCTCTTCAGCTGCCGACGATCAGTTTGTCACCCTCGAATACCTTCTGCTTGCTTTGTTGCAGGTTAAATCAGTTGCTTCACAGCTACTGAAAGATGCCGGCATGTCCGAGAAAGCTCTGTTAACGGCTATTGATGAACTGAGAAAAGGGGCCAAAGCCACCTCTTCTTCGGCAGAAGAGACTTACAATGCCTTGAGCAAGTATGCTATCAATCTGATCGAGCAGGCGCGTCAGGGCAAACTTGACCCTGTTATCGGTCGCGATGAAGAGATCAGGCGTGTACTGCAGATTCTGAGCCGACGCACCAAAAACAACCCTATCCTTATAGGAGAACCCGGTGTGGGTAAAACAGCCATTGCTGAAGGACTGGCTCACCGGATTTTACGCGGTGATGTTCCGGAAAATCTGAAATCCAAACAGCTCTTTTCGCTCGATATGGGTGCTCTGATTGCCGGGGCCAAGTACAAAGGTGAGTTTGAAGAGAGACTGAAATCTGTCATCA
>CAYPPC010000108.1:0-1080 GCA_964412435.1 uncultured Paludibacter sp. | reverse complement strand
GTCGAACGGAGATATCATTCTCTTTATTGACGAAATTCACACCCTGGTGGGGGCCGGAAAGAGCGATGGCGCCATGGATGCTGCCAACATTCTGAAGCCGGCACTGGCCAGAGGTGAACTGCGTGCCATCGGAGCAACCACACTGGACGAGTATCAGAAGTATTTTGAAAAGGACAAAGCTCTTGAACGCCGTTTTCAGGTGGTGATGGTGAATGAACCTGATGTACAGGCCACCATTTCCATTTTGCGCGGACTGAAAGAACGTTATGAAACCCACCACAAGGTGCGTATTCTAGACAACGCTATCATCAGCGCCGTTGAGCTTTCGGATCGTTATATCGCCGACCGCTTTTTACCTGACAAAGCCATTGACCTGATGGACGAAGCTGCCTCAAAGTTAAGAATGGAGGTGGACAGCGTTCCGGAGGATCTTGATAAGATCGAACGCAACATCATGCAACTTGAAATTGAGCGGGAGGCTATCAAACGCGAAAATGACAATCAAAAACTGGAGCAGCTAAACAGTGAAATAGCCAATCTGAAAGAGGATGGTGACAAACTCCGTTCCCGCTGGGCTTCAGAAAAAGAGCTGATCGAAAAGATTCAGCAGACTAAAATTGATATCGAGAATCTGAAATATGAAGCTGAACGTGCCGAACGGGAAGGCGACTACGGCAAAGTGGCAGAAATCCGCTATGGAAAAATTAAAGCTGCGGAAGAACAGATAAGCAGTTACCAGGAGCAACTGGCCGAACTTCAGGGCAACAGCGCCATGATTAAACAGGAAGTGGACAGTGAAGACATTGCCGACGTGGTGAGCCGCTGGACCGGAATCCCCGTCAGTAAAATGATGCAGAGCGAGCGGGTGAAACTGCTCAATCTGGAAGCTGAACTTCACAAACGGGTGGTCGGACAGGAAGAAGCTATTGTGGCTGTATCAGATGCGGTACGCCGCAGCCGCGCCGGACTCAATGACCCGAAAAGGCCGATTGGCTCCTTCATTTTCTTAGGAACCACCGGTGTTGGTAAAACCGAGCTGGCCAAGGCACTGGCCGAATACCTCTTTGACGATGAGCACCT
>CAYPPC010000107.1:2998-9795 GCA_964412435.1 uncultured Paludibacter sp. | reverse complement strand
AGATTTTATTCGCATTGCTGATGAAACACCGGTACTGGCCGACTTCCGCCCAAGCGGAAAATATGTGATGGAAGATTTACACTTACTGGGCGGTGTTCCTGCTGTAATGAAAATGCTTCTTGCAGAGGGCTTGTTGCATGGTGACTGTATGACCGTAACCGGTAAAACAATTGCTGAAAACATTGCAGATCTGCCGGCACTGCCTGATTGGCAGGATTTGATTCATCCGATTTCCGATCCGATAAAGAAAACCGGTCACATCCGTATTCTTTATGGAAATATCGCATCTGAAGGCGCGGTTGCCAAAATTACCGGTAAAGAAGGTGAATACTTCGATGGAACTGCGATTTGCTTCGATACCGAACAGGAGGCGATTGACGCCATGCAGAACAAAACGGTTAAAGCGGGTCATGTGGTGGTTATTCGCTATGTAGGCCCACGTGGTGCACCGGGTATGCCTGAAATGCTGAAACCGACATCGGTATTGATGGGTGAAGGAATTGGTGATAAAGTAGCGCTGATTACCGACGGTCGTTTTAGTGGCGGTTCACACGGTTTTGTGGTGGGTCACGTCACGCCTGAGGCTCAAAATGGTGGTAACATCGCACTGATAAAAGATGGCGATCAAATCATTATCGATGCTGTTAAAAATACCATTGATGTGATTATTTCTGACGAAGAACTGGCAGAAAGAAGAAAGTCGTTTGTGGAACCGGCATTAAAAGCAACCAATGGTGTGCTTTATAAATATGCACTTACAGTAGCTTCAGCTTCGGAAGGTTGTGTAACTGACCGACCCTAAACGATAAGAAGAAATACAGAAAAAGAGCGGTGAAACCGCTCTTTTTTACTTTAAAACAGTTTTCAAAAGATCGTTACCCAATGTCCATTCCCATAATTTTCCGATAGAGATCCAGCGCATACACATCGGTCATTCCGGAAATATAATCCAGCACCGACTGAAGTTTGCCATAAATGCTGTCGCTTCGGGTATCGTACTGCTCCGGAATACGGTCGAGTAACTGTTTAGAATATGTTTTTTCTGGTTGCAGTACGGCATTGACATAATGCTCCAACAGGGTGTAAATTATTTTATAACCCGCCAGTTCAATATCCAGCACTTCGGGAGCTTTGTAAATTTTACTTACAGCAATTTCAGAACATTTTTTATAGGCCGCAGTGGTATTTTCAGCCATGTTCTTAATCAAAGAACCCTTGAATTCACCGCACAATATCGCCTCTTCGTTCTGAATGAAAGCTTCGCTGCACTCATCCACCAACTGCCCGATAACCGAAGAGCGCAAATAGGCAATCTGCTCATTAATATCACTCACAATGGCAATGTTTTCACGGATTCGGTTGGCGCGTTTCTCCTCAAAAAATGCCAGGAAAAGTTCTTTGGTCTGCTCAGTTGTCAAAATTTTCAACTTATGCGCATCTTCAATATCCATAATCTGATAGCAAATATCATCCGCAGCTTCCACTAAGTAAACAAGAGGGTGACGCACATAGCGATTCGGATTGTCCGCCTGCCTAAAAATACCGAGTTCATCGGCTATTTTCTCATAAATTTCCCGCTCCGAATCGAAAAATCCAAACTTTTGCTTGTTGGCATCCGCATGAATTGCCGCGTAGGGATATTTTACGATAGAAGCCAAAGTGGAGTAGGTGAGTACAAATCCACCCGGTCGCCGGCCATTGAATTGGTGTGTTAAAAGACGAAACGCATTCGCATTTCCATCGAAGCGAATTAGATCATTCCACTCTTTATCGCTCAGTTTATTTTTCAAATATTGCCCTTCACCTTCGGTAAAAAAGCTGGCGATAGCTGCCTCTCCAGAGTGACCGAAAGGTGGGTTGCCCATATCATGTGCCAGACAAGCCGCAGATACAATTGTACCGATTTCATCGGTGTACATCCCGCTTTTATTTTTGAGTGCACGCCCGACGTTAGTACCCAATGAGCGTCCAACACTGGCAACCTCAAGACTGTGCGTTAAGCGGTTGTGCACGAAAATACTTTTCGGTAGCGGAAACACCTGGGTCTTGTTCTGCAAACGGCGAAATGGTGCAGAAAAAATCAACCGGTCATAATCGCGCTGAAACTGATTTCGGTTATCACGCTCCCGATCGTGGTAATTTTCCAATCCCAGCCGTTTCGGCGAAAGCAACTGCTCCCAATTCATTCTCTTCATAGTTCATATAAATTTTATCAAATCAGAACGTCAAACCTGAAACGTTAAACGTTTACTTTATTCTTCCTCCAAATCTGCCAGGAATTAATCATATTCTGCCACAGCACATAAGCACCCGGTCCGATGGAAGCCAGCGGGTTCAGATAAGTTTGCGTCATCCAGATGACTAAGATAGTGTTTTTTTGTCCTAAACCCTGACCTCCGGCTACGGTGTCATTATATTTACGCCCAATTTTGCGTCCAAAGCCAAACTGCATTACGGCGATAATTAGCGTAGCGAAGGCCAGGTAAATCTCCATTGCGAAACTGTCGCTGCCTTGATCAACAATAAATTTTACAGTTTTTCCAATAACAATCAGCAGCGCCAAAGCCCAGATATAAAACGTGATCGCACTCAGTTTACCCACCATTTTTGCGCCGGCAGGCAGCAATTTTTGTAAAAGAAACGCTATTACTAAAGGCAACAGTAAAAGTAGTGCCACGCGGCTGAAAATATTGATAAAAGAGCTGAGAAAGCTCAATTCCATTGAGCTTCCGATTAAGCTAAAATAGATTGGTGCAGCCATAATTAAAGCGAGATTACTTAACAAGCTGTAACTCGTCAGACTCTCCACATTACCGTCGAGCATGCGCGCAATCACAGGTGCTGCTGTCGCAGTTGGAGCTAAAACACAAATGGCAGCTCCTTGCGCCAGTATCGAATTTATAGGTAAAAGCATCAGATAGACTATGATACTGCCAAAAACCTGAATCAAAATCAGCCATAAGTGCATCTTTTTCAGTCGCATTTCGCTAATGTCCATTTTGGAGTAGGTGATAAGCAACATTAAAAAGATCAGGTATGGAATTACGCCCGAAAACAGACTGAAAAAGGAGTAAAATGAAATACCCAGCACCATGGCTATGGGCATTGTATATGATTTTATGATTCGTATCATGTTTGTTCTTTATTTTGGAATTGAGTAGCTGTTCAACTCCGCTCTGTATTTCTCGTTTTTACCACCCGAAACTTTATCCAGTAAAGTCCAAAACCGGGCGCTGTGATTCATCTCTACCGTGTGACAAAGTTCATGGAGTATTACATAATCAATCAGATGTTCCGGCAAAAGTAAAAGATAAAAAGAGAGATTAATCACCTTTTTACTGCTACAACTTCCCCAGCGCGTACGTGATGACTGAATCTTTACATTGCTGATTTGGAAACCGTGCTTTTTTGCAAGCTCCACAGTGCGCCTCGGCAAAATACGTTTAGCATCATTCCGTAGAAAATAGTCAATACTGTTCCAGAAATATTGTTGCGTTTGAGGATCATTTTCAACCAGATTGTCCGGATATAGAATGGTCAAAACACCCGATTTCATCGATGAAAAGATGTTTTCCCGACTCTCGGGAATAACTTCAGTGCGGAAGGTCAATGTTTGTAGCGGTTTATCAGCTGTAATTAAAATGCTTTTCTCTTCAGCAATCGTTTTTTTCTTCTTAATCTTAGCCCGAACACTATCTACAAACTCTAAACCGGAATCCACGTTAAAACCAACCGGCAAACTCACCTCTAAGCGATCCGCATGAATTTTAATATTCATTCGTTTTGCACGCATACTGCGTACAAAATAAATTGTACCCAGTTCATCATCTTCCCGTTTAGCAACAAATCGACTCATAACTTTGCAAAATTACAAAAATAATTAAGCTTTTCTTTAATATTGAGGTGAAAGACTTAACTTTGTAAATTGTTCGATATATCAGACAGTTGTCTTTTTTCCCGTACAGTTTTTGAAAAAATGGAAATAGTAGAAAATCAAGATATGATTCCCTCCTGGATGGAGCGCACTGAGCTTTTATTAGGAAGTGAAGCAGTGCAAAAATTACGTAAATCCACAGTCCTGATTGTAGGATTAGGTGGAGTAGGTGGTGTGGCCGCCGAAATGATTTGTCGTGCGGGTGTTGGCCACATGGTGCTGGTGGATCGTGATACGGTTAATGAGACCAATATCAACCGGCAGATAATTGCAACGCAAGCTACGGTGGGTGAGCGCAAAGCAGATGTGCTGGCGGCACGTTTGAAGGCTATCAATCCAGATGTGCAGTTGCGCATTATTCCCGATTGGCTCGATGAAAACAATATGACTGAGGTGTTGACTTCGGAAAAGTTTGACTACGTAGTGGATGCTATTGATACACTTTCACCGAAGGTATATTTGTTGAAAACCTGCGTTGAAAATGGAATAAAGGTGATTTCGTCGATGGGTGCGGGTGCAAAACTCGATCCAACGAAAGTAAGTATTGCCGATATATCTAAAACGAACTACTGTCCTCTGGCAAAAGCGGTTCGCAAGCGATTGTCAAAAATGGGCGTGAAGCGTGGTGTCACCTGTGTATATTCTTCTGAGGAGAGTATCAAGACAAGCATCGTTGAAACCGATGAAAAATATAAGAAAACCACTACCGGCACCATCTCTTATTTGCCTAATCTGTTTGGACTTTTTGCAGCCTCAGTGGTTATTCGTAACTTAGCCGAGAGTTAAGTTTAATAATGAATTTATTGCTTAATCAAGTTTGATAAAACTTATAATAATTCGACAAAACTAAAATTATTCAACTCTCCCAAAGTCCCCCTTCGGAGGATTTAGGGGGCTGATAGGGGCTGTTTCTTATGATACACATCCAAAACATACACAAATCATTCGACGACTTACACGTACTCAAAGGAGTTGATTTAAGCGTAAAAAAAGGGGAAATTGTTTCCATTGTCGGGCCAAGTGGCGCCGGTAAAACCACGCTTTTGCAAATTGTGGGAACACTCGATAAACCCGATTCCGGTACGGTAATTATTGACGGAATTGACGTGAGCAAACTCAAAGCAGACAAGCTATCTGTTTTTCGTAATCAACACATCGGCTTTATTTTTCAGTTCCACCAGCTTTTGCCTGAATTCACCGCGCTTGAGAACGTGATGATTCCGGCATTGATAGCAAAAACGGACAGCAAAAAAGCAGAAATACGTGCCAAAGAGTTGCTCGATTATTTGCAACTTTCAGACCGGCTGACGCACAAACCTGCTGAACTTTCCGGCGGTGAAAAACAGCGGGTAGCAGTTGCACGTGCTTTAATGAATAACCCTTCCGTGATATTGGCGGATGAGCCCTCCGGTAGTCTTGATTCGCAAAACAAAGAAGAACTGCATAAACTGCTTTTCGACTTGCGTGATAAGTTTGGCTTAACCCAGATTATCGTCACCCACGATAATGAGTTGGCGGAGCTTTGTGACCGCACCATTCGAATGGTGGATGGGGTGGTGGAGGATAAGATAGCTTAATCCGTATTATTCATGAGATTATTTTGAGTTTATTCAAGGCATAAGCCCTGTAGTTGTATAAACATACCACAAAGGGCTTAGAACGCAGAAGAGGCTCAAAATAATCCAAACAATTAAAAAAATGACATAGCTCAAAACTGGGCTATTCATTTCAACACCACTCTCCCTGAAACTTGCTGATTGTCAGTCGGTCAGGTTTGTGTGCAAATAATGCGGGTTAAAACTATAAGGTTTAAGTGAGATTATAAGAAAAATAGGTAAAGGTAGAATTCGACTTATAAAGAGAACCGAACTTTTAGCAATACCTGACTCGGGCGTAGCTGATAGCTCGTTTCAATATAACTGAATGAGTCAATGTTAACGTATTGATAATTTTTATTGTTTAAGATATTGTTGTAAAGTAATTCAAAATCAATGTTTTTTTCTATCCAAGCAAATCGATAAAGTAGATCTGCAAAAATGTTTTCTGATTTTTCTGTAAATATATTATTTACAGAAAACTCTGTCTGTAAAGACACATATTGCTTTTTTGTTGCATAAAAGTTTAAGTTTACTTTATGACTTTGTTGGCTAATGGTTTTATTGCTAATATCTTGAGTTTTATTCTTTGAAAAAGACATGTTGCCCCTATATTCAGTACTAATCTGGTCGGTCAAATAGTTCTCTATTTTTCCTCCAAAACTCCATAGTAACTTTACAATATTGTGCAGATCATCATTAATTATTTGTTTGTAATCTAGTGACTTTAAGCCTGCTGACAAAGCGATATTTGTTTTAATTTGGTATATATTTTTACTGATTCGGGCTGAGATGTCGTTAGTATTTCTATTGTTAAATTGCTCTATGGCATCTATCTCTTTGGCACCGCTTTCTGCGAGGTATGTTCTGTATAACAAATTGTATTTGCTTTTTGTACTGATATAAGTAATATCGCCAAAGATAGAATAAATAGGATTCCGATAAGAAATTCTTCCGACATAATTTTGATTGAAAATCTGAGGTAAAGCAGTGTTCGTGCGCTCTATACTTCTATAATTAACTAAAATAAAAGCATAACTCAGCTGATTTATTGTGCCTAACTGATTATTTAAACTGGTAGCCGCACTAATATCCCAAAAAGAGTTGATATCGTATTTGGCATAAAATGAAGGCTCAAATCTAAATTTATGCAACTCTTCTCCCTGCTGAAGTTCCTGGTCTATTATGCTTAATAAGTATAAATTGACTGGTAATTTAGCTTCAATTCTCCATTTACCGTTTAGCATCTCATAATATTCAGGCATGTC
>CAYPPC010000107.1:0-2988 GCA_964412435.1 uncultured Paludibacter sp. | reverse complement strand
ATATTTATTAGATATAGATAATAAAGAAGAATTATTAAATAAAATTAAAAAAATATTAAAATATGAAGAATATTTTGATACTGATTTATTATATCGAAATATAGACGCGTTTTTGCCCAGTTTAAATTATTATAGAATTCTTTTTCTAAACTATGATTTTCTGATGTCTCAATTTTACTTTTAAAAACTTGATTTTCAAAAGTAAAACCAAATTTAGGACTGAAACTAAAATCTTTCCAACCATAAGTAAGACCAATAGAGTTGTTTGTATAAAATGAACTCAAATCAACACTTTGCTTAACCTCTTCATAATCTTTACCTTTGTTTATTAAATGCTTGTATTGACCAGGGTTTATAATTAATGTTTGAGGCGATAGCTTATAACCAATAAATGAGCTTAGGTTTATCAGTTGTTTACCAGCTATAAATGTCGTTTTAAGCTTATTATTTAGTTTAGTTTGTTCATTGTTTAGGTGCTGAGTTAGTATATTTGTTTCATTTAGGATATTCCCTTGTTGATTACTGTTAAAACGTTGAAACTGTAAGTTATTTACAAGATGATTTCTATTAGTGTTTTTATGAAGAGTTAATTTTGCGTATATGTCTCTGTTGTATAGTGTGTTGTGTTTGTTTTCTAATAGATCAACTGTTTCAAAAGATGTAAAGTACTTTGTATTGGTGTACCCTCTCTGTTGCTGGCGGTCACTTAATAGTGAAACACCTAACTTGACTTCGTACTCTTTTTTTAATTTCTGTAGATAATTAGCACTTAATAAATGTGTTCGATTGTCTAACCACCTTTTTCTTGAAAAGGATGGTGGGTTTAGTTGTTGAATGTGAAGCCAGTTATGATTACTATCTTCATTTTCAAGCCTGTCTAGCATTTCATCCAGCGTTAATTTTTTAAGTTGAGAGCTCAAATTGTTACCGCTATTATTACTTTGATATGTAAGCAGCATTTGTTTTTTTGATGTCAATAATAGAGGTGTTATGTTTGCTTCCCATAATATAGGATATAAACCTGTGCTTAATATGACCTGTCCGGTAGAAGTGTATTCATTTTTTAATTTTATATTTAAAGCTGCATTATCAGAAAAAACAAGAGAATCCAAAACTTTTACAGGTTGATGATTCTCCAATATCTGAATTGTACTTACATCTTTGTGGGGGAGGTTCTCATTCGCCAGCTTATACTTTCCTTCAAGCAAATCTAAGCCTTCTATATAATATTTGTTGATAGGTCTACCCTGATAATGGATTTGACCATTGGAAAATACTTCAATTCCAGGAAGTCGATTAAGTACATCAGCTATTGACCTGTCTTGTTCTTTGGCAAAAGAGGCGATATTGTAATTAATTGTATCACCTCTTTTTGTAATGGGGTTTCCTAGTACAGTAATTTCATTTAAGTCAAAATTTTTCTCCTCTAATATGAAGTTCACCCTTTGTGTTACGGTTCTGATTAGCCTGCTTTCTGTTGCATATGCCATGCTTGACACATGTAAGTCAACCATTTCATCCTTTATATCACAAAGTACCCTATATTCACCTTGGTTATTTGAAATAGCATAGGATAAAACTATGTTAGTGTTTCTTTGGTTGATAGTAACAGTTGCACCAACTATAGGTTTCCCTGTTTCATTGGTTAGTTTTCCACTAATTTCAACTTGAGAAACAGCTAAACTTGAAATGAACATAAAACAGAAAAGCAGATAAACTTTCATTCATTAGTAAGTTCTAAAGGGTTGTTATCATGTTTCAGTTTTTCCTTCAATTTGTTTCTTAATTCTTCTCTTCTAGAATAATTCAGATTGTTGTTGTGGAGTAATAAGCTCATGGGGTCAGTTTTGTAATTCTCCTCAATTTGAAAAAACTTCTCTTTTGAAACACTTATAAAACTATCGATGGAATCGTAGGAAAACACCCTTTTTGAAATCTGGCTTAACTCAAATATATGACTCTGACTGCTGTCACTTATGTAAATAATGAGTCCCGGCAGTCCGGCAAAAATATATGGACCGTAAGGTATGGGAATTGAATTTGTAAAATAAGCTCTATACTCTCTTCCGGCGTAAGTTGTTTCTGCAACATTGCATTTGTAGCCATTATGGCTCAATGTGTCGCCTGTAATTATCCAATCCAAAGTTAAAGCTTCATTATATTTAATCTTAATCTTATCGAAATAGGTTCTAAGAAAAGTAATACCTTCTTCGTTTTCTATCAATAATGAGTTTAATCTGGATGGTCGTAAGTTTTTTCCAAAACCTTTTATTGTTGTACCTGTTGTTACCGGTTTAGATAGTTCATCCCGACTTTCATAAAGATTTACTTCAGCTTCGCCTAAGAAAAGAATATTGTTCTCACTATTAACCGTAAAGTATTTCTCAGTTAAAAAATCATTGCTTAAAGTGTCTTTTTTAAATGTGTAGTTATACTCGAAAAGGTAGCTTTCTTGGCTAAATACTAAGCAGTGTACAAGAATAAGTAAAGTTGTTATTTTTGTTTTCATGAAAAATAATTTAAGTACTTAAATATAAAGTCAAGAGACATAAATAAAGTCTCTTGACTTTATTGTTTTATTAACCACAATCAATATCATCATAAACATGCCAAGTAATAATTAGGTCATTTAAATAGTAAACTGTGTTATATTCACCACATTCTACCACCTCAGTCCCACAAGATGTCACATAGACAAATACAAAGTCACAGTCATCATCATTTTCATCAGGGTATGCTTCAATACTTTGACTTGCTTCAATATCAGATAAAAGCTCTTCAACAAAAAATAATTCTGAAGTGTTATCCAAAGTTTTTGCTTGCATAGTAGAATTGTTTGCAACGGCTCCCCCTACAAATAAGAAGATGACTACAATTGAAAATAAAAATCTCTTTTTCATGCAATTAAAATTTAAAAAATGAATAAATTTGATTGTTAATCTCAATTGCAATTCTATAAACAAATAAACAAATAAACAAATAAACAAA